>JAJFMO010000515.1 GCA_020697475.1 Paenibacillaceae bacterium
AGGGAATGTATGTAATTGGATTCTTTCTCCGGATCTTCGTCGCTATTGTTCAAAATTAACTGATATCCCATTTGCAGCGCTTTATCTTCGGCGCCTCTCACAATCTCTGTGAAGAATGGATTGGAAATATTCGTGACAATGACCGAAAGCAGCATGGTCTTTTTGGACACAAGGCTCTGAGCCGCCTTATTCGGGATGTAGCCTAATTCGGCGATCGCCTGTTCCACCCGTTTCAACGTATCCTCGCGAATGAGATGGGGATTGTTTAAAGCCCGTGAGACCGTCATGGGAGAAACGTTGGCTTTTTTCGCCACATCGTGAATCGTTACCATATTTCGACCTTCCTTTCCTACTTTTCGATGATAGCATGGAATGTTAGTAAGGACAAACTATTGATTTAAAAATGATTGACTTCACACTCACGGTGTGATAATTTCGTGATAACGGTATCACATTATTTTCAATTTGGGGGAGAAACGAATGAACAAGATGCCAAATTATTTGAAACCTTACGAAGAATTGTACCGCACGAATCCCAGAGAGGCGAACATGCAATGGTTTCGCGATGCGAAATACGGATTGTTCCTTCATTACGGCTTATACTCTTTAACCGGGAAGAAAGAATGGGTGCAACTGCTCGATGTGATTCCGGTCGCGGAGTATGCCAAACTGAAAGATAAATTTACGGCGGAAAACTTCGATGCCGATGCAATAGCCGCCTTCGCCGTCGATTGCGGGATGAAATACATCAATATTACGACCCGGCATCACGATTCGTTCTGCCTGTGGGAGACGAAGGAAACCGATTTTCATTCCGTCAATAGTCCAGCAGGACGCGATCTTGTGGCGGAATTGGCCGCAGCTTGCGAGAAGTATAACCTCGGACTCTTCCTGTACTATTCGCATGGTCGCGATTGGAAGCATCCGCACGCTCCCAACAACGATGTTTGGAAAGGGCAAGCCAGACCGAAGTATGACCCCCCGGAGCCTTCCTACAAATACGGCGCCGAACACAACTTGGACATTTACTTGCAATTTATGAAAAATCAAATCACTGAATTGTTAACGAAATATCCGACGGCAGCAGGAATTTGGCTTGATGGTATCTCAGTGACGATGACCGCCGGGCTCACAGAGCGATTCAAGACACAAGAGTTGTACGATTACATTCACAACATCCATCCGCATGCCCTCGTCTCGTACAAGCAAGGTTTGCTGGGCACGGAAGACTTCTTTACGCCGGAACACAAAATCCCGGACAAGCCGAACGACAATGCGGAAGATTATCAGAAGCAAAGCAATGCCATGGGCAAAATCAAGGAAAGACCCGAGAAGCCGCTGGAAATCAATACGACGATGATCCAGAATCCAGTGTCCTGGAGCTATCGGCCGGATGCAACGCATCAAACTGCGGATGAGGTTTGGGAGAAACTTCGTCAAGCCGGATCGATCGGCGCCAATTTGTTGCTGAATACAGGTCCGAGAGCCGACGGTTCGATCGATCCGGTCGATGACCGGACATTGCGCGAAGTCGGTGCGCGGCTGCGCAAGGAAGGATTTCCGGTGTAAGAAATCACGACTGGCAACGGAAAAATTGCCGATTCGGATCCTGAACGTCGAACGGCTCATGAACCAAGGGGTAACTTTCACACGAACCATCAGCTCTTCGCCGGTGTCGCGCCGGCAAGAGCTTGCTTGGCTTCGGGGAAGCGGTAACCAAATACAAGCTGGATAAGCTGTTCATTTGGGGAACGATCCCAGCTTTTAATAATCCATGATTTAAGGGGGAATGGCGAATATGATCTTTATGGGAAAAATGAAGGGAGCACGGGTAACCTTAGCTCTTATTGTCATCCTTGCATTCGTGTTGTCAGGATGCAGTAAGAACGAGTCGACGGGTACTGGGAAAGAGGATACTGAAGTTCCGACAGCGGAACCGGTCGAACTCTCTTTTTATTTGGGCGTGAGCTTAAGCGATTCCGATTATAAGACATTTATCGTCGATCCGATCCATAAGAAGTTTCCCAATATCACTCTGACTCGAGTCGACAAGCCGGGAACGAACGAAACCAATTACGATGAATTGGTCGCCGCCGGGCAGGTGCCCGACATCATCTTCTCAAGCTTTGCTCCCTTGCCGCAAATGGTGGATTTGAAAATGCTCGAGGATCTGACCCCCTACTTCAAGAAACAGAACATCAACCTCAGCGCATTTGAACCTCAGGTCATCCATGATATCCAGGATTACACTCCGAACGGCGGTTTGTTGGCCATCCCGTTATATTTGAATTTCGGGGCGTTATTTTACAACAAAGATATCTTCGATAAATTCGGTGTCTCTTACCCGAAGGACGGTATGACGTGGAATCAGACGATCGAATTGGCTCGCAAGGTGACCCGCAATGACGCCGGCGTTCAATATCGCGGACTGGACGCGCAGAACCATACGCAGATCGGCGATGCGTATTCATTGCCAAGTTTTGATCCCAAGACGAAGAAAGCGACGATCAATACCGACGGTTGGAAAAAAGTGATGACGATGATCAAGGATATTTACGATATTCCGGGCAATCTGGAAACGGATAAAAAGCGATTTGCCGGCGGAAAAGATCTATTCTTCACAGAAAAGAACATCGCCATGTATTCGATCTTCTTCAATGGGATGATTACCACTTTTATCGATCTTGCGGAAAAAGGCCAACCGATGAATTGGGATATGGTTACGCCGCCTAATTTTGACGACAGGTTGGGTGTCGGTTCCAAGGCGGACGCCCATATGCTGATGATGTCGGCAACCAGCAAGCATAAGGATCAGGCTTTCCAGGTGATCTCTTATCTTACTTCTTCCCAAGAAGCGCAAACCTTAATCAGCCGAAATGCCAGAATGTCGGGGTTAACCGATGCGCAGATCCGCGGGGTATTCGGGGCGGACATCCCGGCGCTGAAAGGAAAAAATATTGCCAATGTGCTGAAAGTCAAGCCTGCTGTAACCGTCGCTCCAACAATATATGACCCGATCGTTACCAGGCACTTGAAAGCGGCCAAAGAAAAAATCGTCTTCAACCAAGTTGATGTCAATACGGCGCTGCGGGAAGAGCAAGAAGCGGCGGATCAGGAGATTCAGGCAGAGATGGCAAAATAAATGAAATGCAACGATTGAAAGGAGTGGCGATAAGCCACTCTTTTTTTCGATCATCTTAAACACTATTTATTCCGCGGACGTTTCGCGAATGCCGTTCACAATGGAAAAGTTGCTGGGAACAGATAT
>JAJFMO010000516.1 GCA_020697475.1 Paenibacillaceae bacterium
GAGGCGATCGCCGAAGATTTGTACAACAGCTTTCAGGTGAAATATGAGCCGGACAATCAAGTTCTCGTGACTGTAGGCGGCAGTGAGGCCATTGACTTGGCGCTTCGGGCGCTGATCACGCCGGGCGACGAGATTCTCGTTCCCGAGCCGTGCTATATTTCGTATTCCCCGATTACGTCCATCGGCGGCGGGATTCCGGTCGGCATCGAGACGTTCGCCAAGGATAAGTTCAAGCTGACGGCCGAGGCGCTGAAGGCGAAGCTGACTCCGCGTTCGAAGGTGCTGGTGCTTTGTTATCCGAGCAATCCGACTGGAGCCACGATGACCTACGAGGATTGGCTGCCGATCGCCCGCATAGTCGAGGAGAACGACCTGATCGTCATCTCCGACGAAATTTACGCCGAATTGACATACGGGTCGAAGCATGTCAGCTTCGCATCGCTGCCGGGGATGATCGACCGGACGATTCTGGTCAGCGGCTTCTCCAAAGCGTTTGCGATGACGGGTTGGCGGATGGGATACGCTTGCGGGCATCCGGATTTGATCTCGGCGATGCTCAAGATTCACCAGTATACCGTAATGTGCGCTCCGGCGATGAGCCAGGTGGCTGCGCTCGAAGCGTTGCGCAACGGTCTGCCCGACAAGGATCGCATGGTCGATTCGTACAATCAGCGCCGGCGCCTGGTCGTCAAAGGCTTCCGTGAGATCGGGCTGCAATGCCACGAACCGGAAGGGGCGTTCTATGCGTTCCCCTCGATCACTGCGACCGGCCTCGATTCCGAGGAATTCGCTCAGCGGTTGCTGCTCGAAGCCAAAGTCGCGGCAGTGCCGGGCTACGTCTTCGGAATGGGCGGGGAAGGGTTCGTGCGTTGCTCCTACGCGACGTCGGTCAGCCAGATTATGGAGGCAATTGATCGAATCGGACAATTTCTTACAAAAATTAAGCAAATTTGACAGGCCAATCTTTCGTTTTTATGCAAAATGTGCTATAGTTGTAGATGTTTGATCCGCTTGACCGACATTCGGATGGATCGGCAGGAAACGTACAACCCGGGCAATCAAGATGAAATACGGCGTTTCCGATCGATGTATCAAGTAACGGCATGTGCGACCGCAGCGGCAAACATTCGCTATAGAAACGGTGGTACTAGTTTATGGCCGATCTTGCCCGGTTAACGGAAACGTTGGAAGAGGAAATCCATGCTTTGCGTGTTCAGATGGAGCAACTGGTCAACGAGGAGCAATCGTTCTCGTCGGAGGCGGTCGTCGAGATGAGCGGGAAGCTGGATCGCAAGATTAACGAGTACATGAGATTATATCAAGAGAGCCGGTAGACGCCGCTTTCTTTTTTTTTCCTTATGGAAGGGGACGTGTGGGTCGTGATGCGTAATACGGGTAAAATTGTGCGTTTAACAGCACTTGGGCTGTTGCTGCTGGGAGCGTTTGCGGTAATGGCGGCCGGTTGCGGCGGGCCGAAGTCTGACGTGCCGATCTTCATGATGTCCAAGGGGTCTTGGCCTGTCGGAGTTGACGAGAAGCTGGAAACGTCGTTGAGGGAGCAGGTCGGGGCGAGTCCGACGCTTGAGGTGGCGATCAGCGCGCTCTATTCGGTGGAGAAGCTGTTTGTAGAAATCGCGGCCGGCGGGAACGGCGTAATCGTAGTGCCGGCGGAAGATTTTCGCAACTTCGGCGCGCAGGGTGGATACGTGGTGCTGGACGATCAATTCGATGCGAGCCAGTACTCCGATGGGGTGCTGAATCCGACGGACGACAACGGGAATCCGATGGGCAGCCACCTGTACGGCCTTCCGCTCGACGACTCGAAATGGTTGGCGGACCAGGGTGTCAAGGGCAAGGGGCTGATCGCTTTCATTCCGGTGACGGCCAAGCATCCGGATTTGGCGCTAACGGTACTGAAGGCGATGGTTGCGAAACAGTGAAGCGAAGCAGTGATTTGAAGCAGTGATTCGAAGCAGTACGAAGAAGGGGAGTACTTTATGTTGAGAAATAGTTGGAACAAGAATATAGCAGTAGTCGGGGCAAAGGTTTCGATGGTGTTGGCAGTAGTGTCGCTCGTGATTGCGCTGGCGGCATGCGGACAAGGCAAAGATCCGGCGGACGCAGGTTTGAACGGCGGGACGAACGCCCCCATCGGCGGGGATGGTGCGGCTACCCGCGCACCGAGCGGTATGCAGGATCCGGCAAGCGCTCCGCCTGCGACAGGGAAGTAATCGCAGGTTGATCCGGCAGGATCCGGTATTGAGGCAGCGGTTGCCAAATACTTGGTTCGGGTCCTTTTGTCATGGGAGGAGGAAGAGGTTGTGAAGATTTATACGAGGACGGGCGACGCGGGGGAGACCGGGGTGATCGGCGGCCGTGTGAGCAAGGATGATGCGCGGGTCGAGGCGTACGGGACGGTGGATGAGCTGAACAGCTTCGTCGGACAGGCGCTCAGTCTGGCGGCGGGCGACAACTTGACCGATTTGCGGCAAGATTTGGAGCAAATCATGCATGAGTTGTTCGACTGCGGATCGGATTTGGCATTGCTGCGGCGGGAAATGCGCCCGTGGAAGGTGGAGGCCGAGATGACGGAACGGTTGGAGCAATGGATCGACCGGTACGATGCCGAGACGCCGGACTTGGAACGGTTCGTGCTGCCGGGGGGCGGGCAACTGGCCTCGGTGTTGCATGTGTGCAGGACGGTGTGCCGTCGCGCTGAGCGTCGGGTCGTCACGCTCGCCCGCGAGCAGGAAATCAACGAAGAGGTAAGAAGGTACATAAACCGGTTGTCGGATTTCTTCTTTACTGTGGCGCGGGTGGCGAATTTCCGCCAAGGTTATCCGGATGTCGAATATTTGCGCAGCGCCAAAGTGTTCCGGCGGAAATAGCGGGTTAGGGGAGGCCCATGGCGGGTTATTATGAACCAATAGTGTATGTCGTTCCGCAAGAGGCGGACGGCTGGTTATTGAAGGCGATTTTGCAGCGAAAAATGTCGCTCTCCCGGCGACTGCTCTCTCAGTTGAAGAAGACGGAGCAGGGTATTACGGTGAACGGGGAGCGGAGGTATACGAATACGCGGGTGCAAGCGGGCGATCGTGTCGAGGTGCGGATGGCGGAGGAGGAGTCGGAGGACATTCTTCCTGAGCCGATCGATTTCAAAGTGCTGTATGAGGACAACTATCTACTGATTGTGGACAAGGCGGCGGGGATAATCGTGCATCCGACGCACGGCCACTATACCGGTACGTTGGCCAACGG
>JAJFMO010000517.1 GCA_020697475.1 Paenibacillaceae bacterium
AGGTTGATGGCCAATATGCCATACGATTTATATTCCGGAAGCTTGTCAATGAATCGGGTCGTATTGGCGTCGGCGGATTGCGGAGATTTCCATGCTCCGTAACCGGCGTAACCGTTTTCCATGTGAGTACCGTCGTCGTCCCAATAATTCGCGATTCCCAATGTATCGTCGAATGTGGCATGGACCGTGCGCAGATTGAACAGCAATCCTTCAACCTCCGGGCATCCTTGGTAAGTCAATTGTCCGTTAATCCGTACGCGCGACCCCTGAAAATCGATCTTGGTCTTCCCCATCGTTTGTCCACTTCCTTGTACGTTTTATTTGGATTCAGATTCTCTCCATCAAGGCTTTCACGCTAGCGAGGGGGCTTGTCAGCACGGGAATAGGGCTGAACACAAGCGAATCGGCCGCTCTGGCCATCGACAGTTGCGCCAACACCAGTACGTCCGACACCGGGAGGAGCTTTTCAGCCGCCTGCCTCACCAGCTCGTCATGGCGTTCACCGCATTCCCGTTTTAATTCGTCGAATGCTTCGGTCACGATTTCGACTCGGGTGGTCACCCTCTTACCTCGCTTTGCGGCGATCTCCTGCAAAAAGCGTTCCGTGGTATGGCCGGCTGCGACAACCGTCGCCACAATACCGATCCGCTCCCCCAGAGCAATCGCCTGCTTCAGCATCGCTCCGTCAACGCTGACAAGCGGGACGGGAAGCTCGGCTTCCAGCTCTTCCACGTACGGCGAGAAAGCCGAGCACGACAATAAAATCCCATCCGCCCCGCAGTCAATCCCCTTCTGCAACAATCCCTTGAAAGTGTTCAAGATGGGCGGAGTCACTCCTCCCAGTTCGTTCACCGCAACGAGCAGTCCTTCATCGAGTAAGTTGATGATTTCCATATCGGGCGCCGAGGCTTTGAAAGCATCGAGCATTGGCTGCACGGCCAGCTGCGTCACATGAATAATGGCCACCTTACGCTTCATCGCTCCTCCACCCTTTCCACCGACTGTTTGCGAGCCGATTCATAACAAGCATACACGCAGCGCACCGATTGCAAATAGTCTTCGCCCTCCGTCTCGAAACGGCTCCCATCAAGCAGACATTGCACAAAGTGCCGTTGCGCCAGCACAGCCCCTCCACCGCGGTAGCCCTCTGTCATGAAATAAGCATGCCTGTACTTCGTGCCATTCCGCGGAATTATAAAGATTTCCCCGTGGGGGGAAAGCTGGAGCGTGGCCTTACTGCCTTCGATCTCCATCATCCCGTTCACGGGCGTCCGTGTCTCTGTCGTGGAGGAGACGCGGTTCGCATCGAATACGGCCGTCATGCCTCTTGCAAATCTCATGCTGACCACCGCCAAATCTTCCCCCTGAATAACAGGATTGATGCGGCGGGTCTGGCAGTTCACGGTTTCGATTTCTCCGAATAAATAACGCAGCGTATCAAAATAATGAACCCCTGTTTCCATAAGCAGAAACTGCGGCATCTGGCGAAAGTAAGGCTGAAGAGGGTAGGGATCGTCCCCCCAACCGTCACCCGGGCGCATCAGGCAATAGGTATGAAACGGCTCGCCGAGGACGCCTTCGCCAAGAAGCTTCTTGATTTCCCGATACCACGATTGCCACCGCCAATTCTCGTTGACCATCAGCCTGACATGCCTATCCTTGCAATACCGGATCAGGTTGACCGTCCCCTCCCAGGTAGGGGCTACCGGCTTTTGGCACAATATCGGTATTCCCCGATCCGCGGCCATGCGGGCGAAGCTCGTGTGGGTGTCCACAGCCGTACATATATCGACAAAATCCGGTTTTGTCTGATCCAGAAGCAAACGAACATCGTCCGTCACGAGGTCAATGCCATGTCGCTCCGCCAAATTCCTCGCTTTCTCCGCTGTGCGATGATAAAGTCCCGCAATCTTGACACCGGGCACGGCTTTCCAGGCGTCAAGCTGGATCCCCGCGAAATGCCCCGCTCCCAGAAACACCCCTCGCAACACCGGCTCGTTCATACTGCATCACTCGCCGGCTTAATACCGAGCAATTGCCCCGGGAGGGTGCGGGTCATCCAATCGATTTCCTCTTTCGCCACGCCATGAGCGTAAAAAAAATCGACATATTGGTTGATCGTGTCCTTCCATGTTGGGTTTTCCAGTTGGCCGCAATCCGTGGACAAGACCGTGCTGGCATATCCGATCTCCTGAACGGCCAGCAAATTGTCGCTCAAATTCAGCTTATACGTCCCATCCCCCACCGGCTGCGCATAGCATCGTTCGAACAATACAGGGTTGGCGGACAGAAGCCGCTTCTGGTCCGCGATCGACATCGAGATCACCTTATGCTCAGGATGGCTCACAACGATTTTTCGGACGCCTTGCTTGACCGCCCCCTCAACGACAACCTCAATTTCACTTGCCGACAAGTGCCCTGTCGCAAGAACGATATCGTTCTCGGCAATGATCTTAAGAATGTCGATCAGGGCAGGGACCACTTTTCCATCGACTACCGAAACAATCCCATCCGTTCGGCCTTCTTGCGCCCGCTGGTTCGACGAGAATAGCGTAGGCAGCCAGACTATCTTGGCTCCCAGCCGAATCGCGGCTTCCACGGCGGTTCGGTTCAGGCCGCCAACGGGAGGATTCAGCGTAATTCCGCCGAACACCTCCACCTCGGGGTACAAGCGATGGGTCAGCCAAGCGCGTTCCATCGTCGGAAAATAGTGCGACTTCAAGACAACCGCTTTCGCTCCGACTTCCCGAGCTTCTTCGGCAAGGGAGAAGTCGGTTACTCTCCGCAGGCGAATATCCGGAAACGTATGAATATGAATATCAATAATCCCGCCAAGACAAGCCATTTCGTTTCCCCTCCCTGAAAATGAACCTTTATACGGTCTCTTCCTGCCTTTCGTTAATAATCGAAGGGCCGTAAAGTCCGGTGACCGTTGGGATGTAGGTGACAAAGTTCATATCCTCCGAGGCAAAGGCGTTCTCCCACATTTTCTTGTACATCTGTTTCAGTACCCCTGCCATCTCCGGACGAGCCGCAACGTTGACCAACTCATAAGGATCGTGTTCCAAATCGTACAATTCGTCCAGGTCCGTTGGATTGTATACAAATTTGTACTTCCGTGTCTTCACCATCCGACTGATATAATAGAGCTCAGTCCCGTTGCATTGGGCATAGAATGAATCCCGCCAAGCTGCGGGCTCCTCGCCCTTCAGGAACGGCAGCAAGCTGCTTCCGCTGCATTTGGACAACGGCTGG
>JAJFMO010000518.1 GCA_020697475.1 Paenibacillaceae bacterium
TACCCCGATCCAATGCTGCCATAGCGTTATATCCATCATAGCTGGCGATAACTGCCGCTTGTTGATGATCGATCGACAGTTTGCCAATATGCAATGTATTCCCTTGCACTGTTCCCTCGAACCCGCGTAATTCCCAATGGATCGCTTCCGGAGGAGCGATTTTCTTCTCGCCGGTCTTCGTTGTAATCTCCACTTGCAGAGCAATATCGGAATTTTCAGCTATGAGATTGCTTGACGGAATGACCTTCATCGAAGCGATCTGATCTTTGCCGATCACTTGTACTTTCATTGTCCTCTGAGCTTTGCCTAGAGTGGCGGTCAATTCTGTCTCTCCGGGCTTCAATGCAGTGAACGTGTTGCCGTCGAGCATGCCGATTCCGTTCGTCATCGACCAGATCGGCGTCGTTTTATCCATAAGTACCGGATTGTAAAACTCATCGTAACCGCTGAGCCGATAGCTCGTTTTCTCGTTCAACAATAAATTCGTTTCGCCTTGAATCGTAAAATCTTTCACTTCGCCGGGTTTCGCCAAGGAATAGACCGCTAGACCGTTAACCACTTTTCGTTGATCGCCGTTTTCGGTTTGGTTCACGAGTTGCAGGCCGAATTGACCGAGAGGCCGGGAAACCATCTGGGTCGAGCCGCCGCCGTCAAGGTTCATACCTTTCCATACACCCATCTGAACCATAATGTTCTGCATGTCGGTCAAGCTTGCCCCTGCGCTTCCGGAGCTGTGATCGGCCGTTATAATGTAGGCGTAGCGTTGATCCTGCGAATAGCCAACAGACGTCCGGGAGCGATAGCTGCGATTGTCCGCATCATTGCGCGAGAACTCTGCGGGCTTACCTTCATCCACCAAGATCGTGCCCCCGCCGATCATCATTTTGAAATGATTCGCATCATATTTTTTTGTCGAATCCGCAGGAAGAATGGAATAATCCGCGATCAGCGGGTCGCCGATTTTCATATGTTGTTGAACAAAGTCGGCCGCTTTGCCTGCTGCTCGGAGAATATACCCTTCCTTGGGCGGGATTAAATTAATAATCTGGCTGATGCCTATATTGGAAACACGATTATATTGTACGAGCACTTCTGACGGATTTGTTACCCCATCGTTCGATCGACCCACCTGTCCCCAGGCGTTCGTATACATATAAAGTCCATCGATCATACTGTGTACTCCGTCGATGTCGTCGACTTGAGGTGTCGGGGGCTTCGGTCCGTCCGCTTCATACCAATAGTACGTTTTGTTGACACCCCCCAGCGGATAGGAGGCGCCGTCCTTCGTCTTGATGCTTCCTTGAAAAGTAAACTCATCAATGATCGGGTGGTTGTCTTTATCGATGGCAAAGCTGTAGAAGCCTGGCAAATAGGGAGGTGTAGCCATTATCTGGCTGTTTGAGATCTCCCCCCCGATCGGCACACCTTCCGCTTGAGTGTCGAAGAAATCGCCATTCACTCCGGCGACAGCTCTTGTTTCTGTGGCCATGTCCATGACGCTCTGCTTCTTCGTAAATTGATTGTTCGTCCCAGTCATCACATCCAGCTTCACATTCGGATTTTGCAAATCCACCTGAATAGCATCCACGTTTACGCTGGCGGGTTTGCCGGATCGGGTTGTCGTCCATACCAGTTTTCGTAAAATAGCACCTGAAGTGACAGGTTCCTCCGAAACGACCTTGAACGTCGGATGGCTGTCGCCCCACGTGGACGCAGCCAGCGTTGGCTTAGTCGTCGGATTCAAGACGGCGTCAGCCGCCTGTGTAGCCGTTGCGAATCCGCTTTGCAGCAACAGCAAAGAAACCGCTAGCAAGCTCCATTTCTTCTTCATCATGATTGTTTCTCCTCTCCCAAGGAAACAAAAATATTCTATTTATCTACTCAATTAGACTCTGAATCTTCTATAAAAGTTACGTTCACCGCCCTATGTAATTTTTGTTTAGTTTTGTGAAATGCAAAAAACCCCGCCGCGGCGGGGTTCGTTCGTTGATTGTTCAATTTTGATTACAATCCGGCGTCCATCTTCAAGCTTTCCACTTTATCGGTACGTTCCCATGGAAGATCGATATCGGTGCGACCGAAATGGCCATAGGCTGCGGTTTGCCGATAGATCGGTCGACGCAATTCCAATTCTTTAATAATTCCGGCCGAGCGCAAATCGAAGTTTTTCTGAATAATCTCGACCAACTTCTCTTCGCTAACCTTACCAGTGCCGAAAGTATCGACACTAATCGACACAGGACGAGCCACACCGATGGCATAGGCAAGCTGGATTTCGCACTGTTCCGCCAATCCTGCTGCGACAATATTTTTAGCCACATATCTAGCAGCGTATGCAGCGGAGCGGTCTACCTTCGTCGGGTCCTTGCCGGAGAATGCGCCGCCGCCATGACGAGCATATCCACCATAAGTATCAACGATGATTTTGCGGCCTGTTAATCCGGCATCTCCTTGAGGGCCGCCAATGACGAATCGTCCGGTAGGATTAATGAAGTATTTGGTCTTGCCGTCGAGAAATTGCGATGGGACTACAGGCTCAATGACATACTTGTGAATATCCTGCTTTATTTGTTCCAAAGTGACATCTTCTGCATGCTGGGTGGATACGACAATCGTATCGACACGCAAGGGCTTGTCCCCTTCATATTCGACAGTAACTTGTGTCTTGCCGTCCGGCCGCAAGTAACTCAACGTGCCGTTCTTGCGCACTTCTGACAATCTGCGGGCCAACCTATGCGCCAAGGCGATCGGAAGCGGCATCAATTCGGGGGTTTCGTTCACCGCATAACCGAACATCAAGCCTTGGTCGCCGGCACCGAGAGCTTCGATTTCTTCGTCTGACATCTGGCCTTCACGCGCTTCCAAAGCTTCGTTTACCCCGCGGGCAATGTCGGCAGATTGTTCGTTCAAAGAGGTAAGTACAGCGCAAGTTTGTGCGTCAAAACCAAATTTGGCTCGAGTATATCCAATTTCCTTAATCGTGCGTCTTACAATAGAAGGGATATCGACATAGTCAGCTCGGCTGCTGATTTCACCGATAACCAACACCAATCCGGTTGCCACCGATACTTCACAAGCAACCCGGGCATTGGGATCCACTTCGAGAAATGCGTCAAGAACCGCATCGGATATCTGGTCGCATATTTTATCCGGGTGTCCTTCTGTAACGGATTCAGATGTAAAAAGGCGAGTTCCTTTCGTTACGGACATAGAATTAGTCCCCTTTCTTTTACAAAAAATCAACCTTTCCCCTC
>JAJFMO010000046.1 GCA_020697475.1 Paenibacillaceae bacterium
CAACGAGATAGGAAAACAGATACTGCACAAATAGTGAAGGTTTCACCTGAATTCGACGCATTTGCATCCTCATGTCAATCGTTTCCTCCACAGTCGAATGGATGTACTACGGTCATGTAACCGTTTACGTCATCGATTGGTGGCTATTATATAACCTGATATTTATCGTGTCAATGGTCGCTACTGGGATTTTGATGCCTTGACGCCGATACGATCAGAAAGTCTCGTTCCCCACCATGAAAGAAGCGCCGAACAAAGGCCAGTAGCCGTTGCCGACGCTATTCAGCATTACGTCCATGAGCAAGCACCCGGATCAAGCCATGGAAGTATTGAAATACATGCTCTGATTAACTTTTTATCCCATTCTAATTCAGGGAGACAAGATAGTCGGCAAGTTTATTGAAAGTACCCTCAAGATCTTGTCGAAGCATCGGAGCCATATGTTTGTAGTTTTCTTGTTCCTCAGCGGAAGCGTTGACAGGGTTTCCACTCAGTTTTAAAACAGTTTTACCTCCGTCATCTTCCAGCGTTATGATATTCATAATTTCAAGAGGCCAGCTCGCGTTAAAAGGCGCTCGGACTGTAGTGCCTTGCTCATCGGAAAAGGATTGGATATAAGCCACTTTCTCAGGTTCGACAACCTCTTGGTAGGCAAATTTTCTCCACATAACCAGATTTCCGTCAGGAGACGTCAGAAAACCTAAAAACTCGCCACCTGATCGAGCGTCCATTTTAACGACTTCGAGGGTGAACCCCTTTGGTCCCCACCATTTCGCGAAATGCCCGAGCTCTGTCCATGCTTTAAATACGAGTTCGCGGGGGGCATCGAATGCACGCGTAAATGTGATTTCAAACGATGGATTCAGATTGTTTTCCATGAGAATTCTCCTTGTTTGTTGAAGGGAACTATGCCCCGGATAAATGAAAGCCGGGGTTAGATCCCGGCTCTGCTCAAAGCTTGTTTCGAATTTTTGGTGTCAGCCGCGGCTGTACTGACGGAAGCATTCATTTTGTGGTAATACACATACGATCCAGCCAACAGCAGGAAGTATATGAGCATCGGCCAGGATCCAATAACGGAATCGCCGACGGCAATGCTCGAATAAATGACGCTGATCAAGTCAAACGCTAGTCCCGCGTAAGCCCATTCCTTCACTCGAGGGTGGACGGGTATGAGGATCGCCGCAATGCCGAGTAATTTAACTATTCCACTATAAAAGACGAAATAGGCCGGGTACCCAAAGTGCACCGTTATGAACTTCACTGTTTCCTCCTCTCCCAGAACAGCTGAAATAGCTGGGAATATCATCGCCAGCGAGAATAGAATGGTGATTGTCCAGTAAACGATCCGGATCTTTCTCATGATACATTCTCCCCATACATTTTTTTGTTTTCCACCTGAATGCTTGATACAACGCTCGGGCCTGCAGGCTAGTGTACTCATCAAAAGGTGTAATTGCAGTTTATTATAACTTCGTGGTTCAAATTTCTTCTGAATTGCGCAAATGAGTATTTACACTTAACACTGGCCTGAATCCGGTGGTTTTATCGTGATACTGTTACCGTTCCGTTGACAATCGCCTCATCTCTTCGTACACCTGCGGATCGTCGTCAGGACCGTCGTAGTGGAACGGATAGGCCTGATTATGCTGAAGGTGCATATATCCCCAACTGCAGTCGGCGGCGACGGAGGTTCTTAAGGCTGCGGCCCCTACGACACCGGTTTTGTCGTCTTCGTTGCACAGTACCGGCTTGCCGTACGGCTTCAGCGCAGCAATGCGCTCGGCGTATAGCTCGACAGGCGTGTCGTTGAAATGCGGCGTGACAAAGTCGCCTGCTTCCGCCACTTCCCGGGCGAGCCGTCCGTGCCCCAATGAACTGGCGGAAACCGGAATTCGCCCGGACACGCAGCCTTGGGCGAGCCGAATCAAGCCGGCCATTCCTCCCGGGTCTCGCAAAATCGCATGAGTGAATCCCCGGTGATCGAACTCGTTGGCAATCTCGATCGCTACATTCGTGTAGCCTTGCCGCACAAGCCAGTCGGCGGTTTCGGCAATCGCCTTGCGGATGGCTTGTTCATCCTGCAGATGCTGATCTTGCCGCTGATAAAACAAGCTGACCAGCACTGCGACCCCCTCGGCATCGCACGCTTCAATCACCCGGCCGAGACGCTGCATGTAGCCTGGCTTGAGCGAGCCGTCCGGCTCAAACGCCGTGTTGACCGCCCCTTCGTAACCGGGCAAGCCGCCTTGCAGGCCGACGGTGAACAGCCGTACGCCGCAGGCAGCATACTTGGGTATCGCCGCAATGAACCGCTGCGTATTGCTATTCGGGTCAAAGTCGGCACGCGCCGCATCTTCGAAAATGCAGTTCACCATCCGCACATTCAGCAGCTGTCCTTCGATGGCTGTTCCGCGATACGTTGGCTGACCGTTCAAGTTCCATTTTGAGCCGTTAATCGTTAACTTCGTGCTTGGTGCAAACGCTGCCATCGATCCTCCACCTTCCCATCATATATAATGAGTTCGGCTTTTCCTCTATCGCCCATTATACTCCATCTGTTACGATGAAGGGGAAGTTTTGCCAATAATAGCATAGGTGAAAATAGCTCAGGTGAAGGTGGTATGGACATGTCTGAAAGTTACTTTCCTCTTCCGGATTCGCAAGGCGGTTGGGTTATATCGGAGAGCGGCGCAGCAAACCGGGGCAAGGCCAAGGTGGACATCGTAAAGCTGGACGAAACATTCGAATTTTTGAAAATGTGTACAAAACACGGAGGATTATTGGTGCTGCAGGGCGGCAAACTGGTGTATGAAAGGTACTTTGGAAAAGGGCGACGAGACGCGACACCGAATCTCGCCTCCTGCGGCAAATCGTTCACTAGCATCGCCTGCGGCATCTTGATGGCCGAGCGCCCGGAACGGTTCCCAGACGGCTTGGAGACGAAAGTGTTTACCCCCGATTACTTGCCGGCAGAGGCGTTTCCGTTAACCGATCCGCGCAAGGCGGACATTCGGCTGGGACAGCTGCTCGCGTTCACCGCAGGCATTCGCGGCAATAATCCCGTTTACGTGGATCGGGTGGCACGGACGATCGAGCCGCCGGGCCCGGACGGCTGGGAAAGCAATGTCGATCTGGTTGCGCTTGGCAAGAAGGATACGACCGACAAAGGAGTTCGCGTTTCGACCGCCACTCTCTGGTGCGATCCCGGCCACGGTTACTCCTATGCTTCTTCCTCGATCCATCTGGTCTCACTGATGCTGCATCACCTGACAGGCATGGAGTTGCAAGATTTCATTCGGACACGTTTGGCAGAACCGATGGGCTGGGGAATATGGGGATACGGATATCGGCAAAATTACGAACCGGACAACCCGGATCGGATGACGCATACCCCGGGTGGAGGAGGCATTGCGGTCAGAGCGACCGACATGCTGCGCTTCGGGTATTTGTTGCTGTGCAAGGGGGAGTGGAACGGTAAGCAGTTGGTACCCCGGGACTATGTCGAGCATTGCTCACGAACGTCGCCATATAATCCGCATTCTCCCTACAGTCTGCAGTTTGACGTGAATTCCGCCGGCGACTACCCTGAGCTTCCTCGGGACGCGTTCTGGAAGCATGGCTCCGGCGGCCATTGCCTCTATGTCGTCCCTTCCCGCGACCTGGTCGTCTGGAAGCTTGGCGGCCGCGACGACCAGTACAATCCGCTCAACACCGGATTGCCTTCCCCGCCGGCAGAGGAAAATGAGGAGGAGCGGCACAGCTGGGTCGCCCAAGTCGAGCCGAAGCCTGCGGCGATCCAGACACTAAAGATGGTGTTGGAGGCTTTGTGAGGTGATGTTGATGGGGAGAATCCATAACTTGAGAAGGCTGGCAGCAGTCAGTATTTATTTTACAATGCCGGATGCGCCCCTTTGCGCCGAAGCTCATACTTCACGATATGTTTGCCGCCCTCCCCTGCCGCAGCCGTAAACCAACCGTTCTCACATAGAGATCGCAATTTGCTGACAGCCGTTCGATGATTCACTTGGAGGTATCTTTGCACATCGATAGGGCGCAGAGGGCGTGCCAAAGTATGTGCAAGACGAACGATTTCCCGCTCCAGCAATGAGTCTATTGTGACAGGCGCTTCATCCGTCTGGAATCGGTTGATGACCATGCGCAACAAGGTGATGCATAGTTCCGGCCGATGCGCGACATCATCGTACGCAAAAGCGATGACCTCGTAACCCATGGCAGTGAGGAACGTTTCGCGGTTTTGTTCATTGCAATATTTTTTCCTGTCCATGTCCTGTACGTGAGGACCGAACCCTTTAATCTCAATAATCAACTTTACGCTATCGGTAATCCAGGCAAAATCGCAAAAGTAGGACAGCCCGCGCCAATCAACCACCTCGTACTCAGGATGAAGATTGTCAAACTGGTTGCGAAGCGGCCACCAGACGTTGCGGCAAAACAATTGCTCAGCCTCCATGTGACCCCTTTGCAGGCGCCCACGTCGTTCCCCCGACCTCTTGCTAAGATGGTACTTAATAAATTTGTCATGCGCTTCGTTGAAATTCATCGATATTCCCCTCTCATTTGGAAATAAAAAGCACGCCCGAGCCCACACTGAAGTGTGAGTTGGGACGTGCTACGTCTCATGTGACTATTGTAGTTTAAGGTGAGCGGTTGTGTAATCCCAGCAGCGTGAATTGTCCGCGCCAACGTTCCGTTGATTGAAATTCCTGCAAATCTGCAGTAATTTCCCCCGCAACACCTAACTTATTTGAAAAAGCCTGCGAAAATGCAGTTTTTCCTTCCACTTTAGGCCGAATTGGCCGGGGATGTGTGGAAAAAGCTGCACTTTTGCATCAATTTCCGAAAAATCATCGATTTCCGCGGCGAAAGCCTGCATTTTTGCAGGAATTCCCAGCGTGCGGTTAGTTCGACGAAAATTCAGATCGCAGACGGCGAGTTCGGTGCGTTTTAACCTGTTCGGCGGGCAGCGGGTTTCACACGATACGTGGATCCCCGATGGCAGTTCCCAACGGCCCCATTCCGGGTACCGCGCCAGACATCAACCGCAATACTCGTCGAAGGCGCCGATCAGGTCGGCGGCGATCATCTCAGCCGAGCGGTCTTCGATCTGGTAACGCTGGATGAAATGCACCAGCTTGCCGTCCTTCATCAACGCGATCGAAGGCGAAGACGGCGGATACGGGGCTAAATATTCGCGAGCTTTGGCCGTCGCTTCTTTATCTTGGCCGGCGAACACCGTGTACAAATGATCCGGCTTAACGGAATGCTGCAGCGCCCTGGCCACTCCCGGGCGACATTGACCGGCAGCGCAACCGCAGACGGAATTGACGACGATCAGCGCGGTACCCTTCACGTTGTCCAGTGTATCCGAAACTTCCTCGGGGGTGCGCAACTCCTGAACCCCGATTCGTGTAAGCTCATCCCGCATCGGTTGAACCATATCCCGCATATAAGCGTCGAAAGACATTGCCATACCACTTTCACTCCCTGCTTAAAGATTGTAGTTTTTTGTGAAAAATGAAGCGGATATCTCGATTATACAACCTTATGCAGGGATTGCAAAGCGGTAAACCGCCGATACAGCCGTTATTGTATTTGACGATTAAGGTTCAGCACGATCCTCGTCCGCTTCGCCGGATTGTTCAACCCCGTACGCCACATCTTTGTCCGGATGCATGAACATCCCTCCCTGAGGCTGGATTCCTTCCTCGAAAAACTCGCGATTTTCCGTCGTCTGAAAACCGATATCCTTGTACGGGTGAACCCATTGATCGCCGGCCATAACGTTCGGATCGGTGTTCTCCGTCCATTGTTCAAGCGGGGAATTCGCCGATTCGTACACATGGTCGCCGATTACGACGCCGTACTCGTTGACGAAAGGCGCGCGCGGGCCGCGTCCTTGCTGGAATTCGGGAAGAAACTCGATTTCGTAAGGATCCAGCTCCGGATCGTCCCGAAGCGCCGACGTGTCGACTCGTTCCTCCGGTTCATTTTTATCCAGTTGCTTATCGTTGTCCATAGTTCCTCCTCGCTGCAGTGCGGCTCCTAGTGCACGATCTCCGGGTCTGCGATCACGCCGCCGTAGGTTTGTATGATTTCCAATGCTGTCGTGACGTCGTTCTTCTCCAACCGCAAACAGAGCTCCTGTTCCTCCGGCGAATCGGTGACGCCCACGTTGTAACCGAGCTCCTCCAACGTATCCATCGCAAGATATGCCGAACGCCGATCGGGAAAGTTGACGAATAACGGATTGCTTGACATTTCCCTTCCCTTCCTCCTTTGCCTGATTTTCGGGTAAAAGCTTCAGACCATAGCATCTCCGTTACTCCGGGATTTATCCCATCGGCATGCCAATTCTCCCCCTCAAACCGCGCCTCACCCGGCTTCAAGCACTGGCGATTAACGTCTCCTTTGGCAAAAAAAAAGACGAGTAGACGGCTTGTTGCCCATCTTCGTCTTGAAGATTGATAATTATTTCGTTATTTTTCCATTAGCGCTTCATGCAGCGCAACGACCAGGTCGCCGTCGTAGAGCATGTCGCTCCAGCGGTACAGTTCCTCCATCGCCTCTGTCCAGATCGGCCTTGCCGGCGTCGGCGCTGCCACTGGGGCGGGAACAGAGCCTCTGCCCGACCCCAAAGCCGCGGGCAGCTTGCTTGATCCCGGACGCGTGC
This sequence comes from Paenibacillaceae bacterium, assembly GCA_020697475.1. Classification (GTDB taxonomy): domain Bacteria; phylum Bacillota; class Bacilli; order Paenibacillales; family NBRC-103111; genus JAJFMO01. The sequence continues at coordinate 6,695 of JAJFMO010000046.1, forward strand.
TCCGCGGTTCACGAAGCAAAGCCGTCTTGGCCGCCAACGCTCCAGCGATCCGGGCAATGCGCGCGTTAAGAGACAATTCTCTCCAATCGATGCCGCACGGATACCCGCTGCCATCGATATTTTCATGATGATGTCGGATCGCCTCAACATCGACTAAACCTTGTTCGCCCAATGCAGCGGCTGTTTCCGCTCCATAGACGGGATGGTTGAGAATTTCATCCGACGTCGGGCGCACAATTCGCAGTATTCCGATATTTTGCAGCCGGATCGAACGCACCAGCACATCCTTCTCCCGTTCGCTCATTTCCAGCTTGTCGGCCAACATTTCCCCATAAGTCCCTGCGATCATCCCCTGGCGGTACTCTGCCGGGTGACTGCTTCTCAACCTTAATAACAAGAAAGCAGCCGGATCCTCCATCGATACCGTCATATTGAAGCGACGCTCCATGCCTACCTTACCCGCTCCCGCTTCAGTCATAGTCTTCTCCTCTTTCTGTCCTTCAACTTCATTCCCTGCTGTCATCATTGTGCCGCATCGGGTGCGGATTTTCTATCGGCTGAGCTTCTCATTTGAGGGTACAAATCAGGGGTGGGACCATAGGAAGGCGTTCCTATTGGGCGAGGAGGACCTGTCGAAGAAGTGAAAAACCCGCATAACCGACGACGGGAAACGACTCGGAAAATGCAGGTTTTATGGGGGTAGGACACCGTTCACATCCGCTTGTTTCTTATCTGGGCTCGAAACTGCCCCGGCGAACGCCCCTCTTGCTGCTTGAACAACCGATTGAAAAAACTCAAATCATCGAATCCAACCTTATGAGCGATCGCGATGATCTTGTCCTCGCTGTCGGCGAGCAGTTTCTTGGCTTCTTGCAGGCGAATGTCATTGCGGAACTCGATGAATGTGCGGCCGGTATGCTGCTTAAAGCGTGCAGTGAACGTCGACTGGCTCATCCCGCACAGCTGACTCACTTGGAGCAGCGTCAGCGGCTTGTCGTAGTGTTGGCGGATAAAGTCGCCGATCTTGGCGATCACCTCGGCATCCGTCGGCAGCGCGGCCAACGGCTTGTTCACGTAACTTTCGTAACAACGGCTTAAGAAGATAAACATCTCAATCAATCTCATTTTGATCAAAATGCGGTGTCCCAGCTTCTTCTCCTTGTACTCCTTCACAATCCGGTCAAGCAGAAAGGTCAACTCCATCCTCTGCAAGTAGTCAAGGTTGAGGTGGGATTGGAACGAAGTCGACTTGCGCATGAATGGTTCGAGATAGTAGAAGTCGATGAACGGCGTCACCCTGTCCATCGCGCGCAGTTCCTCGACCAGCAGCGTAGAGCTGATCAGGATATTGTAGACGAGCAGTGGGGCGGCGCCCGTCTTGTATGCGTGCACCGCCTCCGGCTCGATCATGAATACGTCGCCCTCGGTGATTCGATGGGTGCGGCCGTGGTATTCGTGCTCCCCGTTCCCCTGCGCGATATAGACAAATTCGACGAAGTCGTGGGAATGCGGCTGGATTTGGCCGTGGTCGCGAACCCGGTACGTATCGGCATGGAACGGAAATTCATTGTCTTCGAAAAAGTCGTGGCCGGAAAGCCGCTTCAAAACCGCGATCCCTCCTTGGGATGAGGCAGACTGCTTATTTGGCGCGGGCCAGCACCGGGTGCAGGGGACCGGCGATCGGTTGCCCCGGGGTCAGCCCTTGCGGATCGGTGATCACATGCTTTTTGCCGCTGTAGGTCGTGCCTTCGGGCATATAGATGATCGCCAACGCCCGGCGCGGCTTCTCCGTATGATTGGCATGGGCATAGTGAAACGTCAGCCCGTTGTGAAACGTGCAACTGCCCGCCTTCAAGCGTACGGTGACGGGGGCGCGGCCTTCGGCGACAGTGCCTTTGGCGTATTGCTCGAGGTCGGTCTCCTCGGTCAGCTTGCGCGGATCGAGCTTGCCGACTTTGTGGGACCCGGGCACGAACCGCATGCAACCGTTGTTCTCATCTACGTCGTCGAGTGCGACCCAGATCGATAAGGCACCCGGCTCGTTCATCGGCCAATAGGGAAAGTCCTGGTGCCAAGGCGTTGGCTGGGAGTCCCCGGGCATCTTGAGCAGCGCGTGGTCGTGGAAGAAGGCGATGCCTTGGGTGCCGGTCAACTGCCGCGCCGCTTCGGCGAAGCGGTGGTGGAAAGCGTAGCGGCTGTAGCCGCCGTGGTCGCGCCAGCCGTTCACGCGCTGGTTGAGCACGCGGTAGTAGGCGCCGCGGCTGGCGGAGTTGTCGACCGCGCGGTCGCCGGATGACGACATCAGTTCGTCCATGTATTGCTGCAGTTCCAATACCTCGTCCGGCGACAGGATGTTGTCCAGTTGGATAAAACCATGTTCACGGTAAAAGGCAATTTGCTCGTCAGTGAGAAGATAATAGGACATATGGGAACCTCCCTTTCATTTGCCTTATAGGATAAGGGATGGTCGAAAGAAAATCTTTGTCGATTTGCCGGGACGATAAGTTAATTTGCCGGTTGATTCCACAGGTCGAGAGGTCCCATGCCGACTTCCTTGCCCCATTGCGCCAGAAAATGATGATTCGCCGAATGGGCTTGAGTTTCGTCGAGCAGTGCCTGCGGGTTCCATCCGTTGAACAGCAGTTGTTTCAGCTCTTCTATCACTTGGCGATAGGTGGGGTCGCCGGCAAGATCGTGCTTCTCGTGCGGGTCGTTTGCGATGTTAAACAGTTGCAGCGGGTCGAACCCGTGGTAATAGACGAGCTTGTAGTCGCCTCGGCGGACGGCACGGATGGCGGAGTCCTGCCTGCCGACAAGCTCAGTGAAGACGGCGCGTTGCTGCCAGTCGATCGCCCCGGGGGCGGCAGCGGAGGCTGGCTCGGAGGCGAAGAGCAGCGGCGAAAGATCGTTGCCGTCTTGCTGCGGCAGAGCCGGCGAACCGGTGACGGCGCTGAACGTCGGCGCCAGGTCGACGAGGCTGACCGGCGCGTCTACGGTCGCTCCGCGCTTCAGGCGGCGGTCGCCGGATTCGCGCAGCGGGTACCAAATTAGAGGGATGTGAGTCGCGCCCTCGAACAAGCTGCGTTTCCAAAACATCCCGCGGTCGCCGGCCATCTCGCCATGATCCGAGGCATAGACGATCCATGTGTCGCCCGGCAATTGGGCGGCGGCTTTCACAATGCGGCCGACCAGTTGGTCGAGCTTGCTGACGAGGCCGGCATAAGCGGCGCGCGCTGTCCGCAATTGCTCCGGCGTGATGTTGTCTGCCTTCAGCTTGCGGAACCATTGCTCGAGCCATGGATGCCGGAGCTCGTCTTTCGGGATCGGCGCGTCATGCTGCTCCATCGCGGCAAGTGCCTGATCGTACAGCTCGGGCGGGGCGACGTAAGGGTGGTGCGGCCCGTACAGGCCGACGGTGACGAACAGCGGCTTGGCTTGGGCAATGCCGGACTGATTGGCGGATGCGTTTCCGTTATCGTTGGCCGTGGCAACGTTTGCCGCGCCGGAGGCCGCGACTTCCGAGACAAATTGCTCAAACCCGCGCGTCACCGCCTCGTCGAAGTCCTGCACCGGACTTCCCCCGGTACCGGCCGCTTCGATCGAGCGCATGCCTTGACCCGCCGTTCCTTGCAACGCGCCGTAGCGGGTGTTGGGACCGCCCAGGTACGGCGAGGTGATGTCGCCGACGAGACGTTGCCCGAACCCATGCCGCTGATCGATCCCGTTAAAATGCATCCGCCCGCAAAGCACGGTCTCATATCCTCCCATAGACAGCGCGTGCGCGAACGTCGGAATATCCGACGCCAAGTAGTCGTCGTTGCCATGCACACCGGTGTGGTGCGGGTGCAAGCCCGTCAACATCGACATGCGCGATGGCACGCAGAGCGGGGCGTTGCAGTAGGCTTGCGTGAACCTGACCCCGCCTTCGGCGAGGGCGTCCAGGTTCGGCGTTTGAACAATGCGGCTGCCGGCGCAATTCATCCAGTCTCCCGAGTGCTGGTCGGAGAGAATGAATATGAGGTTGGGTTTGCTCGTTTGTTGGCTCAATGGACTCGACTCCTTTTTTCTCCAAAAATATTATGTAGTTGAATTAGGCTTGGCCTAGCGCGCGTTTGCGCAGCCAGCGGATTTGTCCGCGGTGGTTGATTTCGTCTTCGAACACGTGGAACCACTTGAAGTAGTTGTTGGCCGGTTTGCCGCCCCAGAAAGGTTCCTCTTCGACCAGCCAGCGGTCGGTGCGTTGCCGGAATTGGTCCAAGGTCGCCTGCCGCATGTCGCCGAGTTCTTGCATGTAGTAATCGAGCGGCTTGCCTTTGATCTGATCGCGTCCCTCTTGGCCGAGTTTGAAGGCGGCGTTCCATTTGGCACTCTCTTCGTCTGTCGGCTTTCGGCGATGAAACGTCTCAAGCTGGTAACCGAACTCGACTGCCGCCATATGAAGAAGCAGCGCGCCGATCGTATTGCTGGTCTCGTCGTGGAGGTAGTCCAGTTGCGCGGTGGTAAGCCCTTTGACTGTGTTCAAGGTGGTGCGTCTGGCGTAGTTCATCATCGAGATGAGCCGCCCAATTTGCGGGGTAAAGCCGTCGATGTCGGTGATCAAGTAAATTTTGTCGTCGTTCACGCAAGTCACCTCGGTTCTGTGGTAAGGTGAATCTATTGAACATTATATCGTTTGCGTGCTTTCTCAACAATTGGATCCTGCAATAATCGGGCCTATCAGCAATCATACCTCGCGGCAATAGGTCCTCAGAGCTATACTC
>JAJFMO010000519.1 GCA_020697475.1 Paenibacillaceae bacterium
ACAGAAAATCGTAATATTTGTAAAATAAAAAGCCGAACCAAAACGCCAAACTTACCGCGAACAAGAACCGTCGGCCGACACGCTGGTAATGAAACGCGAGCCCGGTGACGACCGCGAAGAAGGCGAGATTAATGACGGCGTATAACACCCAGGAGCCCGCCTCGAAGAACGTCAGGACAAAAAACCAAAGCAAGAAAGCGACTATCCCGGACACATCCGCACTTCCCGCACTCGCCTTGCCCGCTGCCCGCGTGAACCGCGGCAACACCATATACAACACAATGTTGGCGATTGCCAACGTCAAAACCACGTCGAAGTTGTCGTAGTAGGCGGGGTCTTTCAGCTGCCACAACAAAGCCATCGCAGCCAAATTTAACAGAACATACAACGGATACCGGTGCCACTGCGAGCTTCTCAACCACCAGGACAACGCCGTTAAGATCAGCGCAATTGCCGTCATGAGCGTGCTGTCCGCCCATACTGAGCCGAACAGCATCCAAATGAGACCGCAGTACATCAACGTGGAGCGAACCAGCGGATTGAAGGAAGACAGCACCAGTACGAGGAACGTCGCCGCAAGCCCTATGCCGAAGACGATCGTTTCCGTGGGTGCGCCATTTTTGAACAACAGATCGGTAATTTGCACCACGGTGACGGTACCGATGAACACCCCGACAACCAGTGCGACCGCAGTCAAGATCCGCACAATCGCCGGCCCTGAATCTTTCTCGGGAGCCTTGGAGACCCCCTTTGGCGCCTCCTTATGCGACGCTTCAGGCACTTCTTTGGAAGCCCCGTCCGGCTTCTCTTCCTTCAACAACCCCTTGACCAGCCGGATGTTGCCGTATAGCAACGCGACGAGGAAAGCCAGCCCCAAGTAGTAAAAGCCCAGCGAATGGAAATGCGCCGCAAGCTCAATATATTTGACGATCAGGAACAAAGCGGCGAACACCCCGGCGGACGCCAGCAGATTGCGCTCCCGCTTCAGCCCGAAGAACGAGCCTACTATAGCGGCGACAGCCACAACATTGAAGATCCAATAACTATGTTCAAAAATGTAGCTGATCGACAAATAAAGCAACACGAGATGCGTCATCCAGAAGGAGGCGTATTCCAAGGCGAGCGAGCGAACGCGCCGGTTCCAAGTCAAGTAAAACAACGCGACGTTCACGAGGACGACTGCAATTCCGGTCACAAGCGATACCTGTTCGTCGGTAAACCCGCCCATTCCGATCCAGATTTGCCCATACAGCAACAGAGCGATGTGCCCGAGCACATAAGCGATCATGTAAAACGGATGGTATCGCGTCGCCAAGCTGTAAACGAACGCGGGAATAAACCAAACGACGAACAAACTGTAGCTGTCGGCATGGGAATTATAGATTTGTCCGAGCAAAGCGATCGTTAAGCCAAACGCGATCAATCCACCGACGAACAGAGTCTTGGCGAGAAATTCGCGTCGCCCGCTCCGGTGAATCAGCCAGGAAAGCCCATAAAGCCCGACCATCAGCAGGACGCTCAAAGCAATCTTCTCATACCTGCCTAAACTGGGCCAATTCGCAGCGAAGAAATACGCCGCAGCGGCCAAGATCAGAACGAAACCCAATAAATAGCCGGTGTTGATCCAACGCAACATTTTCATCATCCAAACACCTTCCTTCTTCTTCCTGATTTTCACCATAATAATCGAAAAAGTCAAACTATCAATCGCTTCGGCCAACCTTATTAGTCGATTAATGTGCTACAATGATTCCGAACTTTACTAATATAAGAAGAGGGGATATCTATGTTGAGAAGATTGACGATGCTGGGTGTAGCTACGATTCTTCTGCTGGCTATGCTCCTGTCCGGATGCGGCAACAGCGGTGGCAGCGAGACGGCTGACAGCGGAACGCCTGGAACAGCTCCAGCCGGCGATACCAAACCGACCGAACCGCAGGTCAGCAAGGACCCGGTCACCTTGAAAGTATGGATTAACGCGACGTTGTCCGACGCGGAATTCGCCCAACTGTGGCAAGAACCGGTCAAGAAGAAATACCCGAACATCACGTTGGAGATGGTGCGCCAGGATAAAGACCATACGTTGCCGGCGATGATCGCAGCGCAAGAAGTGCCCGATCTGCTGTACACCAACACCAACACGATTACCCAACGCATTCTCGATCCGGGACTGGCGACAGACCTTGTGCCCTATATCAAGAAATTCAACTTTGATATGAATCGCCTGGATCCGACCATGGCCGAATCGATCAAAAGTTATGGCAGCAAAGGTGAAATTTATGGCATCCCATTCACCTTGGTGAACGCCGCTTTATGGTATAACAAAGATATTTTCGACAAATTCGGGGTTAGTTATCCCAAAGATGGAATGACCTGGGAAGATACCTACCAATTGGCCACCAAGGTGACACGGGATGCGGACGGCACGGCGTATTACGGATTGCAGCCTTTCGACCAAATCTGGCACCTCGCTTCCCAATTATCCATCCCCGTGACGGACAAAAACGACAAAGCCATCATTTCCGACAAATGGGCGGACGTATTTAAATATGCGACGAAAGTATTCGAGATTCCCGGCAACAAGCCGAAAGTGTATGCCGGCGGCATCAACCGGTTTACGGGCGATCAGAATACGGCGATGTTCACCTTCTGGGTCGGCAATATGATCGCCAAATTTTCCGAGATGGAGAGCAAAGGGCTCTCGATGAATTGGGACGTTGCCCAGTTGCCGTCCTTCCCGGAATCGAAAGACAAGAATATGCAGACGGAATTCCATCAATTTTTCTTGACCAGCACTGGCAAGCATAAGGATCAGGCGTTCCAGGTCATGCAAGTGCTCACTTCGGACGAAGTACAGATGCTTGCTTCCCGACTGGGCCGGGTTACGGTACTGAAAAATCCGGAGATCGACAAAGTGTATGCAGCCGACTTGCCTTGGGTAAAGGGTAAAAATTTGCAAGGCATCTTCAAGAGCAAGCCCGCTAAGCTCGTCAGCAACAACGACCGGTACTCGCGCTGGGTGCTGGATGAACTAAGTAACGCCTTCACCCAGTTGTACAACGGCAAAATCCCGGATATTAACACCGCGCTAAGGCAGGCGGAGGAAACGGCGAACAAACGAATAGCCGAAGATCAGGCGCAAAGAAAGTAAGCAAAAGTTATGGCGGCGCAGTTACCCTCTGCCTTGGCTGTGCAACGAGCGATACGCCGATGGACTGATGCCTTCGGATTTTAAGAAA
>JAJFMO010000520.1 GCA_020697475.1 Paenibacillaceae bacterium
CCGTTAAGTTCCCCTCGTCTCAAGCAAACGTGATGGTTTACGGCCAAACGGCCGTTAAGTAGCCATTGCCTTTACGCATACCCTTGTGTCGCAATATCCGCCAACCACTCAGAAAACCTAACTCCCAGGATCACTTTAACACTGTACAGAACTTAACATTCTGATAAAAACAAAAAAAAACCGGCCGCAAGACCGGCCGATTGTTGAAAGATAATAATCTTCGAGAAGCGATAGAGCAATTGCACCAGCCTTTAAGACCCTGATTTCGTTACCGGCGAAGAATAGTAGTTGCTCTTGATGGAGAAAGAATTGACGGATTGCAGCCGATAATAGTAAGTTTTCGACGGATCCAGCCCGCTATCGGTATAAGTCGTTCCCGTAATGTTGCTTGCGATCGTCGTATAGCCAGAATAAGGCGATAAACTTCTTTGCAAAATGTAATGGTCGTCGTTCGGAGCCCTCACAATGTATCTGTCAAAGAAGGCCACCTGGCCGGCCTCCGTGATGATCCCCGCAGAGCCGCTGGTCAATGAACTGTCCGTCGCCGAAATGACCAGGTTGCCGTCATAGTAGCCTTTCAGATTATGGCTGATCATCGACAATCGCATCCGATTGTAGCTTCCCATCCAATCGCCGACTCCAACGGTTCCGGTCGCAATCGTCGTCAACGTTCCGCCAACTTTCTTTCTCAGCTTGAACACTTCGTTCACCGGATCATACACGAACGAATAATAATTGTTCGTGTTCTGGAACCGGCCGACGACTCCGAATTTGCCGACAAAGCCCGTGACACTGTCCACACGAATATCCGCATCCACATCATAATCGTCCCAGGGGCCGCTGTTCGCCGTCGCCAACTGAATCCCCGAATTGTTGGAGGAAACATAGGCTTGCGAGCCGTCATCCGTTTGAACGCTCCACGTACCCGTGTGAACCGTCCAGTCCGGTGTGGATTCGAAATCCGATAGCAGCGTTGGAATGGGAGATCGCTTCCAGCTTAACGTCGCGGAAGTGGATGTTTTCGTCAGTTCAACCGAGTTGGGTGCAAAGGGCTTTAGCCCTTTGGGCACCGCGCTCAGCTCGTTGGAAGCAGGTGAAGTGCCGATATCATTGTACGCTTTTACCGCAAAGTAATAAGGCGTACTGCCGGTAAGACCGGTGACCGTATATCCCAACACGTTGCCGACATCGATTTCATTAGGATAGGAACCGCTGGTCGTCCCGTACACGATCTTATAACCCGTTCCGAAGCGCCATCCATTCCATTCCAGCGATACCGACTGTTTCTTGCCGTACGCCTGTGTCAAAACCGGCGCGGCCGGAACCCCCGTCTTCGCATCGATTTCGTTGGAATTCGCACTTCCGCCGGTTGTGTTCTGCGCAGACACCGTGAAATAATAAACCGTGCCCTGAGCAAGACCTGTCACTTGGTATGAGGTCACATTGCCGACATTCAGAACCGTGTAAGGTCCGCCGGAGGTCGTACTGTACTTGACATTATAGGAGTCGGCAGTCGGCGACCCCTTCCAGTTCAGCGTGATCGAACTCTGACTATCGGCGGTTGCCTGATTGAGCACCGGCGTGACAGGTGCGGCATTGTTCGGATTAGCCCATTGAATCCGCATCACGGAGTAGGCCGGCACAAAGACGGGGTTGCTCGATTGTCCGGACTGAATCGATAACGCCGTGGGATTGGACGTCGAATTTTTGATCTTGAAATCGGTGTTGGCCACCCATTCAAGGTCCAGTGAGCCGGTTACGTTCGTTCCGTCCATCTGCACATTCAGGTTGTATGTTTTATTGGACTTGTTGACGACAACCATTTGAAAGTTTCCATCGTCTCCCTTGTAGGTTTTCGCGAACAAGGCGTCCATCGTTCCATTCGTCCGATTGACGGTTTGGGTGCCCGATATAGAGGTATGGTAAAAAGAACGGCTATTGTTGATTGCATGGTTCGCTACTTCCAGCGCCAATCCAACCGCCCCGTCGTAATACCCGAAATTCATGCCCGTTGTGTCCACCGTCGTTCCATGCTCCCAGGCATTGATGGCATCTTGTTCATGATCATCGGATGTGCCAATGACTCCGGAAGCGGTTAATGCGTGCAATCCAACATGCTTCATATTCGGGTGAGTCGAAAGTCTGAGCATAAATTCAGCGGCATAAATTCCGTTATACAGCGTATTTCTCAAATTCGTCGCCGGATCGACCGCACTGAGCGTCGTATTGAACTCGGTGATCACAACAGGAATATTAGCCCTGTTTTTGCTGACAATGTCGTTCGTCACTTCGTTATAGATGGTGTTCAAGCTTTCATTCAAGCTTTCCATGGAAGCCTGGTCGGTCGAATCGCCCCCTCCTTCGTAGGAATGATAAGAAACCGCATCCCAATATTGATTCGAATAGTTGGCGATGTCATTGTCGAACTGAGGATACTTGTCTCCGCCTTCGGATTGCATGATCATTGTCTTCGCATTCGGATCGGCCCCCTTGATCGCGTCATGGAACGCCTTGGCTTTATTCAAGTAATCCGTTCCGGTTTCGAACATGTAAGGATACTCGTCCTTGTCCTCTTTTGTATAGAAATACGGTTCATTGCCCAATTGCCAGTACTCCACCTGAATGTGATTATTGTTGCAAAAATTCACCAGATCCGCGACATTTTCCGGCGAATCGGTAAATACATTGACATCAATAATCAGCTTGGCGCCGGTTTGATCCAGTAAATTTTTGTAATCGATCAGCTTTTGATATCCTTTTCCTTCGATAACCTGACTATAGCCGTTAAAAGAATCGTATTTGCCCTCCCGCTTGTAAAACTGGGCATTCCATTCCTCTTCCTGATCTCCGGACTTGATGTTGAACGTATTCGCCGCCCCGCCGGCGACAAAGCGCAGCCAGCCCGGTTTAAGCTCGGCTGTCTTGTTAATAAAGTCCTGATCCTTGTAATCCACTCCCGAATTGCTGGTGATCACATTAAACCCGCTGAAGCCCGTGTTGAAAGCCGTCGTTGAGGTGGTATCCACATTCAAGGTTGCCGTATAATCCGCCGCCGAGACAGGTGGAACAAACAAAAGCTGCGAGCCGGCAAGCAGCGCGGCAAGCAAAATCGTAACAAAGCTGCGAATCAGATTTCTTCTCATCATGGATCACATCCTTCTTAAAATGAAAATCCGATAAAGCGCTTACCTTTCCATTGAGATGATCGGTTTATCGTGTTGCGAATCTTGTAATCAGAGCGGGGATCTCAACTATTTGGACATATCTTCTTTAATCGCTTTGTTCGCTTGTTCCTCGATTTGACGGAGCGCCGTATTCGCATCGATTCCGCCCTTCAAGTATTCATCGATGAAAATATTATCCACTTGTTTCCTGACGATATCGTCATATTCATTAAATGGATGGGGCGTCCTCGTCTCGACCTTGAACACGCCTTTTACGTTCTTCTGCTTCAGAATCGGGTAATTCGAGCCGTAAATATCCTGGAAATTGTCCAGCTTCAAGGCCGGCTGCTGGCCGCTTTTGGCCAATTCCGATTGAATTTCCTTCGATGTCGTTAAAAATTGAATGACCTGGAACGCATCATCCTTGTGTTTGCTTGTCGTGGACATAAGCATTACTTGCGTATCGACCTCATTGCTCTTGCCGGGTTCAAAACTCGGATAAGAAGTCATGTCCCAATTGAAGCCCGGGTTTTCTTTGCCGGCGATGGACGTGATCTGGACGCTGTAAGCAGGCAACATCGCCAGTACTTTATCCTTATAAAACTCGTCCACATTAAAAAGTTGTTTTTGATTTTTCGGCATGTTCCCCGGGATGTTGTACATCGACAACGCGAGCTCGAACAAATTTTTCCACTGAGCATTATTGACTGACGCCATCTTCGTTTTCGGATCGACGTAGGACAAGGACAATCCGCGAGCCATAAGAGAGACGTTGCCTGGAAGCACCCCTTTGTACTGTACGCCGTCCGCCTGCCGAGTCACTCTCTCCGCCAGCTTCTTCACATCGTCCCAGGTCATATTGTCTTGCGGGTAACCGACGCCGAATTTGTCGAAAATATCTTTGTTGTACAGCATGACGTAGAAGTTGATCGTGTAGGGCAATGCCTGCATTTTCCCGCCCCCGGAATAATCTTTGATCGACGCGATGCCAGCCGGGTTATAGTCTCCAAGGTTCAGGTTGAATTTCTTAATGTACGGAGTCAGTTCCTCGGCAAGGCCCAGATCGACCAACTTGACCATCCCGCGTCCTCCGCCATTGAGAATATCCGGCGCTTCCCCGGCGGCAATCAATTTCTCTATATCGCTGCCGTTGGTAGTTGCCACATAATTTAGCGTAATATAAGGAAACTTGGCTTCCACGGGCTTCTTCACAAATTCATTGAAAGCTTGTTCGTTGTAACCGCCCTGGTTGGGGCCGAAAGTCAACGTAACCGGGTCGTGTTTTTGCACTTTATCAACGTTAGAAGCGTTATCAGTCGGTGCGCTCCCCGATTCCGCCCCATTGCCGCAAGCTGATAAAAAGGATAGAGCAAGAACCAAACTGGATACAATCATTAAACTTTTCTTCAACACTTTTTTCCCCCTCTAGGTAAATGACCGATAAAATTACCGGCAGAACACTTCTTAAGAATAAACAACAAATCAACAAAAATATGTAATAATTTTGCTATCTATCGTACGATTTTGCACTGGGATGCAATCCCTAGGCCGGGGGAAGACCTGGAGATGGCCGGGTTTCACCTTCCGAAGTATAGCGTCCGGTACTTTTTCGGCGTCGTTTTCTCATATTGCCGAAACATTTTTCCCATATGGCTCTGATCGCTGAACCCGCACATCCCTGCGATTTCCGAGAGAGTGGCGTCCGAATTGGCGAGAAAGTCCTTTGCCTTCTTAATTCGTTGCTTGATGATGTATTCTTTCACGGTATAGCCGGTCATTGCGCTAAACAGCCGGGACAAATAGTAGGGGCTTACGGACACATTGGCCGCGATTTCCTTCATCGATAGACCACGCTCATAATGATGATCAATAAAATCCATCACTTTGGATATCTTCTCATGCTGCGCGGACTGTTTGCTTAAGTCCCTATTGCCCATTTTCAACTTATCGATCACCACATCGGTCAAGAGCTGAATAAGTTGGGAAGCCGCTTGAAGATCGGAGCCGATAGTCGTATGCTCCAACAATTCAAACAGCCGAAGGAAATGAGCTTTAACGGATTCCGGACGGGATAGACTCACGACAGGCGACGATTTGCCGAACAGTCTATAATAGAAGTCA
>JAJFMO010000521.1 GCA_020697475.1 Paenibacillaceae bacterium
GATTGGAGCAGCGGAAGTAATCACTGCCTGCACTTCAGTGGAGATACCGGGCAATTCGCAGTCACCTTCCAAACTGATCTCCTCTTTAGCCACGCCTGCCAATGCAGCCAAATGCCCTCCTGCCGAATGCCCCCAAATCCCGATTTTATCAGGATCTAAATTGTACTTTACCGCGTGGGATTTGACCCAGCGAATCGCAGCTTTGACATCGTGAATTTGAGCTGGAAAAACGGCCTCGTGAGTTAATCGATAATTTACGCTGAAAGCGATAAAACCGTTTTTCGCAAAAAATTTACTGGAACCTTTACCTAGCAACGATGCCTTATCTCCCCGCTCCCATCCTCCACCGTGAAGAAAAATAACGACCGGCAAAGGATTCTGCCCTGTTGTTCGCGGCATCGTAATATCCAGCATAAGATCATTCCCCGAAGCACTACAATAAACGATATCGGGCAAATACACGACATCCTCGTCCGTCAACATGGACTCACACCTTCCGATTCAGACGTTTCGGCAATGATCGCCCCATGCGACAACACCGCATGAACGCCTTTCACTCCATTGACGACTTGAGTAATGCGCAGATCGACGACCGAGCTGCCTATGGCAATCGACTGTACCCGATTCAACCCGTACAGTTCCCCCATGAGATCAAGCATTCCATCCATTGCTTGCACTGTTGCCTCGTTCAAATCCTCGTGAAATCCGAAGGTGATCCATCCAGCAGGGGTGTAAGCGCGGGGCATAGTAAGATGTAAATCAGCGTGCAGAACAAAGGTCAAACTAACTTCCTCCATCGGACATTCAATCGCCTGGCAACTGATCTCTCCGTCACCTTGCGCGGCATGGCCGTCGCCGACGGAAAACAAAGCGCCATCGACTGATATCGGTAAAAATAACGTACTGCCGCGGATCAATTCCTTGCAATCGATATTGCCGCCGCAAAACCGGGGTGGAAATGTCCGGTGCACCCCTGGTTCATCCGGAGGCATGCCCAGAACGCCCATAAACGGGTGCAAACCGACCGAATAACTTTTACCGGCGATCTTTGTCTTCCCCATCATCGTTTGACGATCCAGTTCCCAGGACAAGATCAATTCTTCAACTTCAGTCAAGCCCAGCCTCTGATTTTGCCAGTTCGGATACTTGCCAGCAGCTGTAAATCCGAATGGTCCGGGGACGATTTCATTCATTCGGATTTCCAATGTCATCCCTTTTTTAGCGCCTTCGATGTATATCGGCCCGCAAAGCGCATGACCTGCATCAAGTCCCTTTCTCCGTTCATAAGGCTTGATTCGCTTTCCGTCCGCTGGGGAAGGCGAACCCCAACCGGCATCCAAGGTCGTGTAGTTTACTGTATCGCCGGAACGAATCGTCAAGACCGGGGCAAACTCCTTGGAAAAAGAACCATGCAACGTATTCCGATCAGGCGCCAACCGATATTCCGCCATACACTTATTCTCCTCCTACCTTTCTGCCATCAATCCTCGCCGATCTTTACTCTCTCCTTGCCGAAAGCGCCGGTATACTTCAACTGTTTCGGCTCCAGTTCATCGGCTGCGCCGTCGAGGATGCGGCGTACGCCGTCCAATGTTTCCTGCAGCGGCAGCCACTCCCCGCGAATATTCGTATACGGCTCCGCCGTATAGAAAGGCTGAGACAAGAACGCTTCAAGCCGCTCCCCACGGAGATACGTCAATGTATCCCATTCCGGCACCGCTTCCGCCCCTTTCTTATCAACGAGGAAGCGCAGCTCCCGATAGCGGCGCAACGCCTTGCGCGCCCGCTGCTGAATGGCAATATGCGATGCTTCAAGCTGGGCCCCCTCCAGCACCGTCGAGGTCGAAGCCACCGGATCGACCGCCGGAAACAGCTTGCGCGAAGCCAAATCCGAGTCGAAACGCAGCAGCGTATCCAGTGGGCCGTAAGGCGCTTCCTCATCGACAGCCTCAAACCGCGCATCCACCAGCACAATAGTGAGCGGGCGTACTCCTTCTTGCATCAACCGTTGCCGAAGAGCAACCAATTCCCCTGACAGCACAATCGCACGATCTGCGCCTAACATAACGTCGGTCTCCATCCCGTTCTCCACCACTTTGCCCAACACTTCCTCCAGCGACTTACCGACAAAATCGGCTAGCGGAAGCACGTCAGTCAATCCTTTTTGAATCTGAAACTTATCTTCGGCATCGTACTCCGGCTCCCACAAAATCGTCTTATACCCGCGCTGCTTGACCCGGTAAAACAACTCAGCCATCATCACGAACTGCCCTAAACCTTGCCGGGCGGTGAGCGACCCCACCGTACCTCCGCGCACGATCGGCGCAAACAAATCCAACACTTTAATGCCCGTCTCGATCATCTTCGTTCCACTCCCTCTCACAATGAGTTCATCCATACTGCAATGAGCTAACGAGGCAAGAATCGCCAGCGTGCGAACTTCCGCCCGTCCGATCGGAATTTTTCCGGTACAGAGGTTGGACACCGTCGCCGGCCTTAAGCCCTGTTCCCGAGCCGCCGTTGTCAAATTCGGCACCCGTCTGCGCAACAACGATACGTTCAACTGTAAATCGTCCAACATTTGCCAAACCCTCCTTTTACTCTATATAGTAATCTTATTTACTCTAAAGCGCAATAATTAGATGTGACAAAACAAAGAAAACCGCCAGGAAAGTTTCCTGACGGTTCGACCTAAGTAACCCTATCAACAAACAATTAATTAATCCGCCCTACGCCGCGCATACATCAGTGCCAAGCCGGCAATGACCAGAATGGCGACAATCCAGTACAAACTGACCGAAAACAACAGCCGGATCACGAACAGCAACGCGGAGGCGGCGGCCAAGATGACGGAGGCGTTCAATAGCACGCGAGGGCTGAACCGATCGAGTCTATACCACTCATACAGCCCTACAGCCACTCCGAATATATAGACCGGCCATAAATATTTCATCGCACCCCAGCCGAAAATGTTGCAAAACAGAAAGAGCAACGAATACGTGACGAGTATACCGCCGGGAACAACAACCCAAGACGGTGTCATCCGCGCGTAATACAACCCGTACAAAGCGATGCCAATCGCCAGAATCAAGAGCGGCCAGAACAGCCGGCCCAGGAAGGCGATCACCCCAAGCTTGCCCAGAAGCAAGACGACTGCCACTGCAACAAGCAGTATTCCAATCGAATATTTGTTATTGGCCATAGAATAGACTCACCTCTGCCAATTC
>JAJFMO010000047.1 GCA_020697475.1 Paenibacillaceae bacterium
ACAGGCAGTTATAATGAAGCGTTGGTTTTTGCCTCTGCGGTGTTGTTCTTTGGGCTCGCCTTGTTATTTGCCGGACGCGCCGGCCGGAAGCCGGGAAAAACCATAAAGTAGACTATATTACCCTAATTACTCCACTACTTTACCCTTGTCTAGGATCAATGGGCTGCTATACTCATGTTATCGGTACCTTTTTTTACTCAATAGATTGCTAGATAACGCAGAAATGAATGGGAAGGGGAACACAACAATGATACACGCCGCATTAATTGGCGCCGGCAAACGGGGGATGATTGCCTATGCGTCTTATGCCTTGAAACAACCCCATGAGATCAAGTTTATTGCCGTTGCCGAGCCGAACGAGGAGCGCCGCAAGATGTTCTCCGAGCAGCACAATATTCCGCCGGAAATGCAATTTACTTCATGGGAGCAATTGCTGGATAAGCCGCAGTTATGCGAGGCGATGCTGATCTGCACGATGGACCGGGATCATTACGGGCCGACGATGAAAGCGTTGGAGAAGGGTTACCACATTTTGCTGGAAAAGCCGATGTCCCACGATCCGTTGGAAACACTTCGCATTGCCGAACAAGCGCAACGATGCCAACGCATTCTTACCGTTTGCCACGGCTTCAGATACAACACCTATTCCCGCGAGCTGAAGAGAATCGTCGATTCCAAGCTGATCGGCGATGTCATGACCATTCAATGGACGGAAAATGTCGGACACGAGCATCATGTGAGCAGCTTCGTCAGAGGAAATTGGCGCAATTCGAACCTATCCAGCTCGATGATTTTGCAGAAGAGCTGCCACGATATCGATATGTTGCATTGGCTGGTTGGGGCGAAGTGCGTACAAGTATCGTCGTTCGGCAAATTAACGTATTTCCGCGAAGAGAACGCCCCGGAAGGATCGACGACGCGATGCACGGACGGTTGCGCTGTGGAACAGGAGTGTCCGTATTCCGCGATTAAAAATTATTATCATGAGAAGAAGGGCGGCTGGTATAACGCCGTCAGTCTCGACAATTCCCTGGAAGCGCGAATGAAGGCGATCAAGGAAGGCCCTTACGGCCGTTGCGTTTTCCGCTGCGACAACGACGTGGTTGACCATCAAGTGACCAATTTGCTGTTCGAGAACGATGTGACGGTTTCTTTCACGATGACCGGGTTTACCAAGAACATGGATCGGACTTATAAAATAATGGGAACGCTTGGCGAAATCAGGGGCTGCCAGGAGCACAACGTGATTGAGGTAAACCTGTTTAACGGGAAACAGGAAATCTACCATCCCGAGCAGGTGGGCGGCGGCCATCGCGGCAGCGATTTTCTGGTTATGAGGGAGTTTGTGAAGCAAGTGGAGAGGGGCGATCTAGTCGGAAGATCCTCTGCCCAGGAATCGGCGGACAGCCATCTGATCACTTTCGCCGCCGAGCATTCTCGGGTCATCGGGCAGACGGTGAACTTTGACGATTATGTCCAACAACTCAAACAAGAATATTCACAATGATATACACCCGAATTTCTCGAGCGCGTTCCGGCAGGCTGGGGTCTCCCCCAGCACTGCTGGGAAGTTGCGGCAGCCGTGATGTCTCAATAAATGAAAGCGTTGTCAATTGTGGCGATGCGAATAGCAAAAGCAAGCCAAAAGTTGCTGTGTTCAGAACCGACACGGACATATCGATGTCCGGATCGGTGTAGCTCAAAAAAATTGGCAGTGTTATACTAATTCAAACGAAAATCGACGTGCAGGAGGTGAAAAGAAGAGATTGGATGTATCCGAATCAGTCACACGTACATGAATCTTCTCGGATATACCGAATTGATCACGCATCTAAACTTGGAACGGAGGGTGCCTTGATGAAACTGGCAAGAGGATTATCGCATACTTTGTTGTTTGTTTTTTTGTCGGTGTGTACGGCTTGTAACGGTGGATCTTATGACAACACCCGCCAGGAGAATGGGTTTGGTACACCAACAAATACCGGAGAGAATACCACAAATCAAGAACAATCGTATGAGAACGATTCGGCAGAACTTGTTATATATGGAAACCCCGGCGACTCAGAGGAAGTATGGAACGATAGAATTGGCGACGCATTAAAGAAGGCTTTTCCAAACTATAAATTTACGTATATTCAAAAAAGCAAAAAAAATACTTTGGATAGCATGATTGTAACAGGCGAACAGTTGGATCTGATTTATGATTCTGTCAGTGGTGCGGTTAATTCCATGATGTCGACAGGACTAAAGTTCGATATGAGTGATCTGGCCAAAAAACACAAAGTCGATTTGAGCAGATTTGATCCCGCAACGATTGGGGTGGTTAAACAATTTGGCGGATTGTATGGTTTACCAATTCATAATGGAGGTTTGGTTTTATATTTTAATAAAGATATATTTGATAAATTTGGTGTCGGGTATCCACAAGACGGAATGACCTGGGATGAAGCCATCGAGTTGGGAAAAAAAATGACAAGGTTCGTCGACGGCGTTCAATATCTCGGGTTAGTTAATTCGATTAGCCATGTTTTGAGTTTGAATTCCTATTCCTTGCCATACGTTGACTCGACAACGGGTAAAACGGCAATTAATAACGACAACTACAGAAAATTGGTTGAAACCCTCGGGATCGCACCATCGCAAACCGCTGGTTACAAGGAAGCATTAGCTAAAAAGAAAAGAACATTTAACGCAAATGATTTTAGGGATGACTTGAATATCGCCATGTTTGTCATGAACTTCGGCTTGCAGGATTCCATTACAAAATTCAATTGGGATATGGTATCGCTTCCTGTGTTTAAAGATCGGCCCGGGATAGGCACTCAACCCTATCCAAATATTCTGTTCATGTCGAATATCAGCAAACACAAAGATCAAGCCATGGAAGTTCTGAAATATTTAACATCTGACGAATATCAAATGATACTATCCAAGAAAGGCTACGTTCCTGTCGTGAACAATGATCAAATTAAGAAAGCGTTCATGAAAGATTCGGCATTCGCAAATAAAAATATGGTCAACGCCATGTTCAAAAATCAATTTGCTTCGCCAATTCGACGCACTGAGTTTGACGGGCTTGTATCAGGACCGTTGTTGCAGAACATTACGAAAGTGATACTGGGAGAAACAGATTTGAATACAGCGCTCAGAACTGTTGAAGAGACGGCAAACAACGCGATAGCGCAAAAAAAGTAATAAAATAACAGAATGGAGTTGCAAGGAACCTATGACGAGGCCAAATATTTTATTTTTGATGAGTGACGAGCATCGTCCGGATGTTACCGGTTATGAAGGAAATGATGTGATTCGCACCCCATTCCTGAATAAGTTGGCTGAAGACGGCATTGTTTTTCGTAATGCCTACACGCCGTCTCCCAGTTGTATCCCTGCCAGACAAAGCTTGATGTCGGGTCAATTGCCGAGGACTACTGGATGTGAGAGGTATGGCGAGGATCTTTCGCCGAACTACATGACCTTTTCCCGCCGTTTATCGCAATACGGTTACACGACAGCGGTTAGCGGTAAGTTGCACCATACCGGTCCGGATCAAATGCAAGGCTGGACCTGCCGGATTGCCGGAGATATGGAAATGACGGCAAAAAATATTGAAGGGCTGGAGCGGGGGGAATATAACAAGTATGTTCCTGCTCACAAGCAGAAATGGTCCAATAGCAAAGAAATCAAGCGGGCTGGCATTGGCGAAGGGCCATGTAATGTGAATGATCGGTTCTGGGTGGATGGAGCTTTGAAATTTATCGAACAGTATTTTAACGATCCTTATTACGACCGTGAACAGACGAGACCGTTATTGTTGAAGGTCAGTCTTACCTTGCCTCATTATCCTTTTTTTACTTCAGCGGACAAGTTCAATTATTATTTGAACCGGGTGAAGCCGTATTTGAACGAGGAGATCTTCGATCATCCTTTCTTCGAATTCAAGAGAGTTATTCCCGGGAAGGATGTGTCGGAGAGAGAAATCAGGCGGGCAACGGCTGCTTACTACGGAATGATTGAAACGATGGATGGGTATTTAAGTCAAATCGCGGATGCATTGAAGTATGTCGGTCAAAATCTGGATGATTGGATTATTATTTATACAAGCGATCATGGGGATCTGATCGGGGAGCACAACAATTGGGAAAAATCAAAGTTTTTTGAGGGCAGTGCACGTGTGCCTCTGATTATCAGGTGGCCCAAAAAATTTACCGGCGGCCGTGTGGTTGAGGAAAATGTCAATTTATGCGATCTATTTGCCACTCTATGCGATCTAACTGGAATTCCGTTGCCTGAGGGTTTGGATAGCAGAAGCATGGTTCCTTTGATGAATGGCGACGGAACGGGTTGGAATAATGAGTCGATATCGCAACTATCGCAACATGACGGGCGGCATTTGATGATTAAGCAGCATTTTATGAAATATCAATATTATTCCGGGATGCCGGAAGTGTTGTTCGATTTGCATCGAAATCCCGAAGAAACGATTAATTATATCGAAGATCCTGCCTACAAAGATCAGGTTGCCTACTTTCGCAAGCGCTGCAGTGAACTGGGTTACGGGGAAATGGCGGATCCGGACTATGTCAATGCGGGTTATGGGAAATAAACAGAAAGCATCTAATAGAGTTGTCCAGCGAAATGCTTGGCGGCTCTTTTTCATTAACGCCCTATTTTGGCAATGTAGATTATATTACCCAAAACACTCGACTACTTTACCCTTGTCTCGGTTGAACCGGGTGTTATACTCGTGTTAAGAGTACCTTTTTTTACTTCATTGAATGGGAGTGAACGCTGTCATGATTCAAGCTGCATTGATCGGAGCCGGCAAACGGGGGATGTTCGCCTACGGCCCATACGCCCTGAATCGCCCTGACGAAATCCAGTTTATCGCCGTAGCCGAGCCGAACGAAGAAAGACGCAACAGGTTTGCCAAGTTGCACAGCATTCCGGCGGATAGGCAGTTTGCGAGTTGGGAAGAACTGATGGCCAAGCCGAAGCTGTGCGAGGCGCTGCTCATCTGCACGATGGACCGGGAGCATTACGCCCCGACGATGGCTGCGCTCGATAAAGGCTACCATATCCTGCTAGAGAAGCCGATGTCCCACGATCCGTTGGAGGCGATCCGCATCGCCGAGAAGGCGGAGGAAACCAAGCGTATTCTGACCGTGTGCCACGGCATGAGATACAATACGTATTCCAGCGAGTTGAAGAGGCTAGTCGACGCGAAACTGATCGGCGATATCATGACGATCCAATGGACGGAGAATGTCGGCCACGAACATTACGCCATAAGCTTCGTGCGCGGAAACTGGCGCAATTCCCAAGAATCGAGCTCGATGATTTTGCAGAAGAGCTGCCACGATATGGACATGTTGCAGTGGCTGATTGGGGCGAAATGCACGAAAGTGTCGTCGTTCGGCAATCTCACATATTTCCGACCCGAGAATGCGCCTGCCGGATCGACCGATCGTTGCACGGACGGTTGCGCCGTGGAACACGAATGCCCATTTTCGGCGATCAAATTATACTACAATACGAAAACGGGCAGTTGGGGCAGTGCGGTCAGTCTGGATAATTCGCTGGAAGCGCGGATGAAGGCGCTCAAGGAAGGCCCTTACGGCCGTTGCGTGTTCCACAGCGACAACGATGTCGTCGATCATCAGGTCGTCAACCTGGAGTTTGAGAATCAAGCGACTGTCTCGTTCACGATGTCCGGTTTTACGAAGAACCAGGCTCGCACGTTCAAGGTGATGGGCACGAAGGGCGAAATCCGCGGAACCCGCGACGCCAACGAAATCGAAATCAATTACTTCAACGGCAAGCAAGAACGTTATTATCCGCAACAAGTTTCCGGCGGGCATCAAGGCAGCGACGTCCTGATCATGCGCGACTTCATCGCCCAAGTGAAGAGCGGCAACCTGCACAGTAAAACTTCCGCGATAGAATCGGCGCGCAGCCATATGATCGCTTTCGCGGCTGAGCATTCCCGGGTGACCGGCAAGACGATCGACCTTGACGAATATATCGAACAGATCAAGTCGGGCGCCGCCGCCGTCGAAAACCCATAAGGGGGCTCGTTTTTTCATGAAAATTACCGAAGTTTCCGCGACTGATCTGGAAATTCCGTACAAAGTGGAATACCGCCCCGCCTGGCAGCCAGGTCTTGTGCGCCGCTCACGCGACTTCACGATCATCAAGATTGTCACCGATGAAGGCGTAGTCGGCTACAGCGGCACCGACGGCCATCACGATTTAATCCGCCGTTTGGCATAAGGAGTGGTTTCCATCACAGCTTATCAGTTTCAACCGAGCGGCCTGGATGGCGCGGGCTTTCAGAATGTCATCGCCATCCAACCGGGCCATCCGGATTACGTGGTCTCCGGCGCGGACGTCGCAGGGACTCATGTTTCCGTCGACGGGGGGCGCACGTGGAAGCTGTCCAACCGGGGGCTGGAGTGGCCGGGGACTCGGCATGCGGCGGCACTGGCCTTCCTGGATGAGCATACGTTGTACGCCGCTTTCGGGCGCGGGGAAGGCAGCGGGCTGTACAAGTCGGTTGACGGCGGGCCGTGGGATTTGGTCTCGGGGGAGGTCGTCTTCTCCGGGCAAAACAATCGCGATTCCGCCGTTCCGGCGCCGCATCCGCGTTCCACCGGCAACTTGATCGCCTTCGACTCGCAGAAGAAATTTGTGTATGTTGGTACTTACAAGGACGGGGTGTTTCGGCTCAGCCTGCAAGGGGAGCCGAACTGTACACGGCTCGGTTTGGAGGGCTTGTTCATCCGCTCGCTCGTCATCGATCCGGCTGACGATAACGTGCTCTACGTCGCCACTCATCACAGGGTAGATGCGGCGAAGTCCGGGGTGTTCAAGGGGACAGGCGTATCCGACGGTTCGGGGGAGCCTTTCGAGCGGTTGATAGGTGACCACGCTGCAACCGCTTGCTATATCGAAGAGCTGAAGTTTATCGATCGCGATACGATGATTGCCGTGGGGATGGACCAAGAACGCATCGGGCAAGTGTATCTAGTCACAGAGCACGGAGCCCGATGGAAGCCGCTGCTCACCGTGGACGGTTCCAACTTCACCGCAGTGGACGGGTATTTGGATCGCGATACCGGCCGGCACTTCATCATTGTCGGTACGTCGGATCATGCAAAAGACAATGTATCTTTGCTGCGCTCCACCGACGGCGGGGAGACGTGGCTGCCGGTCGTGGCGAAGCCCGACACCCTTGTCGGCGGGGAGCCGTGGTGGTACACCCCGCTCAATAAAAACGGCTTGTTGAACGGCGCCACTTATGTCGCATCGCAAATCGCCATTTCCGATACGCCGGACCGCACGATGTACGTGGTCGGCCGGGCAGGCGTATGGAAATCGACGGATTTGGGAGCAAGCTGGGTGCCTTCCATGCGCCGGTTGAACGTCACTTTCAATCGCTCCGTCGGTGTCGACCCGCATACCGACCGAATTTTTATCATCGACACCGATTGGAAAGTGCTATGGTCGGACGACCGGATGGAGTACGTTCACCAGCATTTGCAGGGGGTGGATACGCGCGGGGTCAGCGGATTGGCGCTGGCGATCGATGCGACGACCAACCCAAGCCGGGTATATTTGGCCGTCGGCAATCGCGACGCGAGCAAGAACGGAGCGATCTATTCCACGACGAACCCTGTAAGCGGTGTATGGGAGTCGGAAAACCTCGAAGCCGCCGGAATCGAAGGGCGCCGGCCGCTGGCGTTGGCCGCCAAGTCGGTGGGCGAAGAGCCATTTCTGCTGGCCGCGATCGAGGATACGGGCCTGCTGCTCAAGCAAGGAGGAGAGTGGCGCCTCGTGAACCGGGAAGTCGCCCGCGACCCGAAGACGAAGAACGCTCCGCTGCTCTATGATACGTCTCGGCCGGTCGCATATATGTACGATCGCGAAACCGGCATCTGGCGCAGCCGGGACAACGGTTTCACTTGGTCGTTGCTCGCAAGCGCCCCGGCAGAGCGGGTGAATAGTCTGGAGACGGGTTATATCGCGTTAGATGAGGGGCGAGGAATTTTATATTATTCCAATCAAGCCGGCCTGTTCGCCATCCATCAAGCCGGCGCCGCCGACGCTGGCCAACCGCAGCCGATTGCATTGCCGGAGAATGCCGCCGCCGGTCCGCTCGCTTTCCGCCACGGCCGGCTGTATATTGCCGGAATCGCCACCGGACTTGGGAACCCTGCGCAGCGCCCGACAGCGGATATGTTCCTCTACACCCAAGAAGGCGGCCTGCTATCGGCGGGCGATACATTTTACCAGGCAAATGGCGGTTTTCCGGTATCCGTCGATGTTGACTCGCAAGCAAATATTTATGTGGGGATGTTCGGTCCCGGCGTACTCGTCGGGTTGAGCATATAAAATGACCGCTCAAATAGCGGAGGCTTATGAAAAGGGGAGTAAAGCATGACAAAAAGAAGTTTGATTATGTTGACGGTCTTATTGCTCGTCTGCGGGATGATGGCTGCTTGCGGCGACGGAAGCGACAACGCAGGCGGCAACTCAAGCGACAAGGAACAGGCTGCGCCGGCGGCGCCGGGCGCGGACAACTCGGGGAAGCCGGCAGCGCCGCAAGTAAGCAAGGATCCTGTCGAGATCCTTGTTTATTCGAACTTTCCGGAGACGGCCGACGACTTTGACGACGTGTTCGTCAAGCCGGTCAAAGCCAAGTATCCGAACATTACCTTGAAGCTGACCACGAAGGTGAGCGGCCACCCGACGATTACCGAACAGGTGGCGGCCGGACAAGTGCCCGACATCATGATCGGTACCGTGCTCAATCTGTTCGAGTTTCAGCAATTGGGCCTGTTCTCCGACATGACTCCGGAAATCAAGAAGTTCAATTTTGACATGAACCGGATCGATCCGGCCATTATTCAAGAAACGAAAACATACAGTGACAAAGGTGAGCTGTATGGCATTCCCTATGAAGCGAACTTTACAGCTTTGTACTACAACAAGGATCTGTTCGACAAATTTGCGGTTGCCTATCCGAAAGACGGCATGATGTGGGACGATGTGGTGGAACTGACGAAGAAAGTCACCCGCAACGCCGACGGAGTCCAGTATCGCGGATTGGAACCGGAGAACGTTACGCGGATGGCTTCGCCGCTTGGGTTCGGGTTTATCGATCCGAAGACGAACAAGCCGCTCATTCAGAGCTGGAAGCCGGCATACGATTTGCTGCAAAGAATCATTACGATTCCCGGCAACGCGCCGCCGAAGGTCATTCAGTTCGACAAGGACTCGTTCTTCAAGGATAAGATCGTTTCGATGATCGCCACGACCAACGTTTTCAACCGGTTCGCTGACGCGAATATGAACTGGGATGTCGTGACGTATCCGCAATATCCGGATCACAAGGGCACGTTCGGGGTGGCGGGCGGTCGGCCGCTGATGATCTCCTCGAAGAGCAAGCATCGGGATCAGGCGTTCCAGGTTATCGAAACCGTCATGTCCGATGAGATTCAGATCATGCGCAATAAGACCGGTAAAGTCACCACTTTGGCCAGCGAAAATGTATTGAAGACGTTTGCCGCCGACCTGCCGTATGCCAAGGGTAAGAACATCAAGGCGGTTTATGCGCTGAAGCCGGGTTGGAGGGTATTGAGCGAATACGACGATTTGGCGAACCCGATCGTTTTCAAACACTCTGTCGATATGTATTCGGGCAAGGATATCAATACGGTGATCCGTGAAACCGAAGAGGATATAACGAAGGCGATTCAAACGGAAGGCAAGAGGTAAGACTCTTGGGGAAGCACCTCGGGGAGAAATCCCCGGGGGAAGAATCCCCTCCAAAAATTTACCCTGGCAGGAGGTGGTGATTCGATTAAACGGGTGTCAATAGCAGTTCATTTTATATTATTGGAGGCGGTTAAGTAATGAGAGTAAGAGTAAGGAACGTAAGGATGTTGGCGCTTGTTTTGATCTTGGCGTTCATCGGGCAAGCCCAAGCGTTTGCCTCGGTTCCGTTCCAGGGAACGGGGATGGACGCGGGCGGATTCCAGTCGACGATCGCTGCGGATCCGTTTCATCAGGGAGTGCTGTTGTCGGGTGCAGATGTATCCGGTTTCAATCGCTCCACCGACACCGGCGACACTTGGAGCTTATCCAACGGCGGAATCAACGACAGGCAGCTGATGCAAACGGCGGCGATCGCCTTCTCCCAGCAGACAAGCAATAAAGTATATTCCGGCCAAGGGACGGCGGGCGGCAACGGCGGGTTTGTCGTCTCCACGGACGGCGGCAAATCGTGGGAAGTCCGCAACACGTCGATCCAATTCGTCGGCGGCAATACGAAAGATTCGAGCACTTTGCCGGATCCCCACCCTCGTTCAACGGGTAATCTGATCGCCCTCGATGAGACGAACGGGTATATTTATGCCGGTACGTATAAGGACGGAGTATTTCGTTCGAGCGACGACGGGTATACGTGGACTTACCTCGGACTCTCCGGAAGCTATATTCGCAGCATTTCCCTGAATCCCGCCGATGCGGACGTCCTGTATGTCGCTGCCTACGGAGAGAAATTGTACCGTATGGGTCAGGCGCAGACGTCGTCTCCGTCCTGGACGCAAATTTCCAACTCGCCCTTGTACCTGGAAGAATTGAAGTATATTGGCGGCAAAATGTATGCGGTCGGTGGAAACGGCAGCGCCGGCAAAGTGTACCGGCTGGATTTCATCAACAACGCCAATACGCTGACTGAGCTGCTGAGCACGACCGGCGATACGATCTATTCAGCGATTGACGGATATGACGGCGGATCGCAAAACGTCATCTTCGTCGGCACGACGAACCCGAAAGCGAATGGCTCGATGTATGAGAGCGTGCTGCGATCCACGGATGGCGGCAATGTTTGGACTGCGATTACGGTAAACGCGAATCGGATCCATTTCGAGATGGGCACCGGCACGAACGTCTGGTGGCTGTCCCAGCTGAATCCAGACGGCATGATTGGCAAAAACCGTTTCGTTGCCTCGTACATTCAAGTGGATCCTTTTAGCAATAATCGAATATATGTATCCGGCCGCTCCGGCGTTTGGAAGGGGGACATTGACGGTTCGGGGAATGTCGATTGGCATCCGATCGTGCGCAACATGAACGCGACCTTCAATACCGCTGTGTTGGCGGATCCGCAGCAAGCGTGGAGAGCATACGTCGGCAATACGGATTGGGGATTTGTTTACACCACAGATCGGATGGAGAACGTGCAGGCCAACCGGCCCGCGACCAATGTGGACGGGTTCGCACTGGCGGTCGATACGGGAACGACACCTTCCACTGTCTATTTAGGGACGGATGCGGGAGAAGTATACTCCAATCCGAATCCGAACA
>JAJFMO010000048.1 GCA_020697475.1 Paenibacillaceae bacterium
CAAAACAAGGGGCAGCAAACATCCGAACAGGAACAATCGATCAGCAAGGAATTGAATAAGCAGTACAAGATGTACAAGGAGATGCTTCGATATAGGTATGAACAGGAAGAAAAGATAAGAACGGAAGAAAAGAAGCAGCTCCAGAAACGGATGAAGAATCAGAATAAATCGAACAAAGGAACCGGGAACGGCAATACGAGCGAAGACAGAGGCAGTTCTGGAACTTCAGGCAACACCGGTACATCGGGCGGTACAGGGGGAGCGTAGCGGCTGGCATCGGCAGTTGGCCGTCTGCGTGCATTGGTGGCTGGCGTCAAGCAACGACAGCTCGGTGGCGGCATGCGTTTGCGGTTTTTGCATCGCATGCCTCCTGGCTGAACCGCACGACCATCCCCACTCTACCCCCTAGCGCTGCTCGTCAAATTTTGTACGTTGTACAATCGCGCATAAATTCCCCCGCGCCGCATCAGTTTTTCATGCGTCCCGACTTCCTTGATCTCGCCGTCCTCCATCACGAAAATTTGGTCGGCGTGCGTAATCGTCGACAGGCGATGGGCAACGACCAGCGTCGTCCGATCCTCCGCCAGCCTCTCGAGTGACTTTTGAATCAGATGCTCGGACTCGAGGTCGAGCGCCGAGGTCGCCTCGTCGAGTATTAATATTCGCGGATTTTTTAGGAAAACCCGAGCGATAGAAATCCGTTGCTTTTGACCTCCGGACAACTTCACTCCCCGTTCGCCGATCTCCGTCTCGTATCCTTCAGGCAACTGAACGATGAAGTCGTGGGCATTCGCAGCCTTCGAAGCTCGCACCACATCCTGCTCGCTTGCCTGCGGATTGCCGAACAGGATATTCTCCCGCACACTGCCGCTGAACAGGATGCTGTCCTGCAGCACCATGCCGATGTTGCGGCGCAAGCTGCGTAGTGTCACATCGCGGATGTCTTGCCCGTCTATACGTATATTGCCGCGGGCAATATCGTAGAATCGCGGGATCAAGGAAATGAGCGACGATTTGCCGCCTCCGCTCATGCCGACGAAGGCGACCGTCTGCCCCGGCTGAATCGTAAAATCGATCCGCCTCAGCACCCAATCCCCTTGGTCGCGATACCGAAACCACACATCGTCGAAGGCGATGTGCCCTTTGGGCGCGGACATCTCCGCCGCCTTCGGCGCATCGACGATTTCATACGGCTCGCGCATGAACTCTAGCACGCGATCGAGCGAGCCTGTCGCTTGCGTCAGCGTCGTCGACGAGGTAACCAACCGGCGTAGCGGCGAGTATAACCGATCTAGGTATCCGAAGAAGGCGACGAAGGAACCGACCGTCAGGTTGCCGCGTATAACTTCGTAGCCTCCGTATCCGATAACGAGCAGCGGCGCGATGTCGGTCAGCGTATTGATCATCGCGAACGTCAGCGCGTTCCAACGCGTCTGGGCGATCGCCCGGTTCAAATAATGGCTGTTGCGTCCGGCGAACTGCTTGCGTTCATATTGCTCTAGCGTGAAGCTGCGAATGATCGGAATGCCCTGAATGCGCTCATACAAGTAACCTTGCATCTCGGCCAGCGCCTGCGAGCGGCTCTTGGACAGTTCGCGCAACCTTTTGTACAAAATTTTCGAAGCCAGTCCATAGAAAGGAAATACACTAAGCGAAATTAGCGTCAGAATCGGGTTTAAGTAGAACATGACAGCCATGGCGAGCGTCAGAGTAAACAGGTCAAGCCAGATGTTCATCAGGCCGGTTTCCACCAGGGCGCTTGTCGACTCGACATCGTTAATGAAGCGGGAAATAATTTCGCCGATTTTTCGGTTCTGGTAGTAGCGGATAGACAGCTTCTGGATATGGTCGTAAAGGTGGCTGCGGATATCGTACAGGATTTTGCTGGTCGCAAGCTGCGCGAAATATTGGCGGAAATATTCTACAGGCCAACGGACCACCACGAACAGGGCCAACGCCCCGGCGAGCACGTACATCAGGTTCTGCAGCTTGTCCGAGAGCGGCAGGTCACTGAGCAGCAAGTCGTCGACCACATATTTCATGATCATCGGCAGCGTCAGTGGAATCCCGAATTTGATGACGCCGATCGCGATCGTCACTACAATCAGGCCCGTATAGGGTTTGACGAATTTCAGGTACGCTTTGAAGTTGGACATGGTCAGTCGATCACTCTCCGTTCACACCATTGTAACAAACTTTTCAATTGACATAAAAGGGCGGCATCCTCTACTATTTAATCCATAGAAATATTAAACTGTTTAAATTTTATACTTATGGAATATAGGAATCAGGGGGTGCCGTGTGAGCGACGAACTGCAAGAATATGCTGCGAGATTTCACGCCGCCATGGAGCAATTATGGAGAAAGATGAACCAGGACTTGTCCGTTCTGGGCAAGCTCGGGGTGACGCCTCCCCAATTGTACATGATGTTTGTTCTGTGCGAGAAGGGGCAATGCAAAGTCACTTCGCTGGCCGAGCATATGGGGGTTAAGCCGAGTGCCATCACGGTTATGATCGATCGTCTGATTCAACAAGGATTGGCCCATCGCCACCACGATGAACACGATCGCCGTGTCGTCATGCTTGCGATTACAGACAAGGGCAAGCAGCTTCTGCGGGAATTTGAGCAAACTCGCAACGAGATTATGAGAAGTTATTTCGTGAAGCTCGAACCTGGAGAAGTGGAACAAATGGTGCGGATTTTGGAAAAGATTGCTTTCCTCGACCATAGTCCAGTCTGAAATCAGACCTAGAACGCTTCTCACCGCTAACATTTGGCAATATGATAGATTTTGTTGTTTGAAGAAAGTTTGTAATGAAGGGGAGCCCTTAAATGAGCAGATTGACCCGTTTTGCCATGAAGAACATAGCGGCCATGTTTATTCTGATTCTGATTCTCGCACTTGGCGGCACGTACGCGGCGACTTCCTTGAAGATGGAGAGTATGCCGGACATCTCGTTCCCGGTCGTCGTCGTCGTAACGACTTACGATGCGCCGCCCAAAGACGTCGCCGAGGACGTCACCAAGCCGCTCGAGAAGGCGCTTGGCGGACTTGAAGGCTTGAAAAGCTTGACCTCGACGTCGAGCGACAACCTGTCGCAGATCATCGTCGAGCTCGAGTCGACCTACAAAGCCGAGGATAAGAAGCAAGACGTCGAAGACTTGATCGCCAACGCCAAGCTGCCGCAAAGCGCTGAGCGTCCGAAGGTGATGACGTTCGGGTTCGCTTCGGAGCCGGTGTATTATCTGGCGGTATACGGCAAGGAAGGGATGAGCCAGGCGGAGCTGGACCGCGAAATCAAGGATGTGATCCAACCGGGCTTTACTTCGATTGCCGGCTTCGACCACATGGACACCGTAGGCAGCAAAGAAGCGTCGCTCGACATCAAGCTGGATGCCGACGCGATCAACCGTTACGGCTTGTCGCCGTCGCAAGTGTCCGGCGCCATCAGTTCGGCACTGACTTCCAGTCCGGCAGGGGCGGTCGATTTCAACGGCAGCACGCAGATGGTGCGCGTAACCGGCGAGATGGACACGTTGTACAACCTGGAGAACATGACGATCAGCACACCGACTGGGGATACCCTGCAGTTGAAGCAGATCGCTACCGTGGATGCGGTGAACGATTCCGACTACATTACACGTTTAAGCGGCAAGCCGGCGGTCGCACTGCAGCTGTATAAGACCAAAACCGGCAATATCGTGGAATACGCCGACAGTGTCGACAAGATGATCGAGAAGTGGAAGACGACTGAACCGAACCTCACGTTCGAGACGGTGTTCAACAGCGCCATTTACATTAAACAATCGATCAACGGCATGGTGCGCGAGGGCTTGCTCGGAGCGCTGCTCGCTTCGATCATGATCTTGTTCTTCCTACGCAACATTCGCATGACTTCCATTGTACTCGTTTCGATCCCGCTGTCGTTGTTGGTGGCGTTGATCATCATGGATGCCATGGATATTACGCTTAACATTATGACCTTGGGAGGGCTGGCGATCGCCGTCGGCCGGGTCGTGGACGACAGTATCGTCGTGATCGAGAACATTTTCAGCCATTTGAAAAAGGTTCAGGAACGCGGAGAGTCTGTCATCCTGTATGCGACGAAGCAAGTCGCCTCGGCGATTACGTCTTCGACGATCACGACGGTCGGCGTGTTCGCACCGCTTGGTTTCGTCAGCGGCGTCGTCGGAGAAGTGTTCAAGCCGTTCGCCATGACGCTTGTTTCGGCGTTGCTCGCTTCGCTGCTCGTCGCTTTGACGGTCATCCCGCTGCTTGCAAAGCTGCTGGTGTTGCATAGCGACAGCGTTCAGCATGAGGAAATCACCGAAGGGCGGATCTATACAACCTACCGCAAAGTGTTGACCTGGTGCTTGAATCACCGGCTCAAGGCGTTCGGTATGGCTGCGGGCTTATTTCTGGCCGTGATGATCGGGGTGGCTCCGCTGCTGCCGTCGGCCTTCATGCCGGAGAGCGATTCGGATCGCTCGATGATTTTCCAGGTACGGCTGCCGGATGAGACGTCGCTCGAATCGATGGACGCCCAGATGAAAAATATCGAACAAATGATGCACGAAGCCAAAGACGACAAGGGCCAGCCGTTGTTCAAATTTGTGGAGACGATGATCGGATACGACTTGTATGGGGCTCCTTATCCGTACAAAGCGACGATGTTGACGGAGATTACGAAGGATGCGAGTCCCAACAAAGTGTTGGCTGACTTCAAGGCTCGATTTTTGCAGGAGCTGCCAAAGACATCGGAAGTCAACGCCCAGCTGATTTCGTTCGGCGGGGGCGGCAGCGGCAGCGACTTCTCGTATTCGTTGAAGGGCGACGATGCGCTGGCGCTTAAGCAAGGGGCCAAGGCGATCGAGGAGAAGCTGAAGGAATTCCCGGAGCTGACGAACGTCAAGGACAGCTTGGACGATACGAAGATTGAAGTGGAAATTACCGTCGATCAGAACAAAGCCCGGCTGTACGGGCTAAGCGCCGGCCAAGTCACTCAGCTGGTGAATGGCTGGATCGGCAAGCAGGATTTGGGCGATCGCAAGTTTGACAACACGACGTTCGCGACGAAGGTCGAGCTGGATCCAACATACAAGGACAATCCACAGAAGATCGGACAGCTCCAACTCCGAACGGCAACCGGTTCGTTGATTCATCTGAACGAAATCGCATCGGTGAAACAAATCGAAGCTCCTTCGGCGATTCACCGCGAAGGACAGAAGCAATTCGTGACGATTACCGCCAAGATCGAAAGCGCGAATAAAGGCGGCACCAGCACGAAAGTATCCCAGGCGCTGCAATCTGTAGAATTGCCCGGCGGAATAAGCAGCGAGGTCAAGGGCGTCACTGAGGATATCGGCAACAGCTTCCAGCAATTATTCCTCGCGATGGGCGCTTCCATCTTCATTGTTTATCTGGTTATGGTTTTGGCGTTCGGCAATGCCAGCGCGCCGTTTGCGATTTTGTTCTCCTTGCCGCTCGCTGCGATCGGAGGAATTCTCGGATTGTTCATCACACGGCAGACGATTGACGTCACCTCGATGATCGGCTTCCTGATGCTGATTGGGATCGTCGTGACGAACGCGATTGTGTTGGTCGATCGGGTACAGCAAATGCGCGAGGAAGGCAAGTCGACCCGTGAAGCGCTCATTGAGTCCGGTGTTAGCCGGATGCGGCCGATCGTCATGACGGCGGGCGCAACGATATTGGCGCTCTTGCCGCTTGGGGTGGGGATGTCCGAAGGAACAATTATTTCCAAAGGGCTCGCAGTCGTCGTTATCGGCGGCTTGATCACATCGACCTTGTTGACGTTGATCATTGTGCCGGTCGTATATGAGATGAACGAAGCCAACAAGGCGCGGTTCGCCCGGCTGTTCCGCCGCAAGGCGCGGAAGAGCAAGGGATCGCCGGAATCGCCGGAAGTAAGCAACGCAGTTATTCCAGGATCAGTGGATTGATGGAGAGGAGCACTTATACAATGAAACCTATTCAGGATGCAAAACCCGCCTATGTTAAGGGGAAGATTCGGTTTCGCGCCTTGACGGCGCTGACGGCTTCGGCGATAGTCATGGCGATGCTGGCCGGATGCGCCGCACCGCAAACGCCCGGTGCGGATCAAGCTGCGGCCGCCGCGGACGGCAAGGCGGTCAAGACCGCCAAAGTGACGAAACAGAAAATCGCCGACCCGCCGGAAGTTATCGCCGATGTTCAGCCGTCGCTGGCGCTCGACGTCGTGCTGAAGGCGGACGGCGAGGTGCTCGAATTGAAGAAGCAGCGTGGGGAAACGGTGCATAAAGGCGATGTCATTCTGGTCGTCGACAGTACGGACGCCTTGTCGCAGGCACAGAAAGCGCAGCTCGCCGTCACCAGCGCCGAAGCCCAGCTGACCAAGTCGCAGCAAGACTTGGACAACGGCAAAGCTGATTTGCAAAGCTCGATTGACAAGCTGTCGCGGCAGCTGAACGACACACAGCGGCAGTACAACAAGCTGCACAACGATTACGACGCAGGGCTCGTCAGCAAGAATGACCTGGACAACGCCAAGACTGGGTTGACCAATATGCAGCAAGACTTAAATGTTTTGAAAGATAAATACAATACGCTGGTGAACACCGACTCGCTCGCTCCGTTGCGCGTCCAGCTCGATACGGCCAAGCTCACCGCCAATGACGCCCAGAAGAACCTGGAGTACTATCAGGTCGAAGCTCCTGCGGACGGAATCTTGACCGAGCTGACACCGCAGGTCGGCATGACGGTCAGCCGGGGGATGAAGATCGGCAAGGTCGAGCAGGTCGATCCGGTGAAAATTGTGACAAGCCTGACCGGCACAGCTCGCCAATTGGTGAACAACAAGCAAGAGCTCTCTTACCATCTATCCGGTGTCAGTGATTTGTCGAAGGCGAAGATCAGCTTCCTGGCCGATGTCGTCAATTCGCAGAGCAACGCTTACGATCTGGAGCTGCAAGTGCCGAACCAAGACGGCAAGCTCAAGCCCGGTATGAAGGTGCAGGTACGCTTGACCGATGAAGCCGACCAAGATGTGGTCGCCATTCCGACGACCAGCATCGTTCGCGAAGCGGCGGACACGTTCGTGTTCGTGCTGAACGGCGACACGGCCGAGAAGCGCAAAGTAACGCTGGGACGGCTCAAGGATGCGAACCAGGAAGTGCTCTCCGGGCTGAAGGAAGGCGAGACGCTGATTGTCTCCGGACAGCAGCAGCTGAAGGATCAGGAGAAAGTGGAAGTTCAGGCGGCCGGGGGAGCGTCTTGAGATCATTTTCCAGTGCAACATTCAGAATTCAACATGAGTAAAAGCAGTAAAGAAGGAGGATATTAGAAATGACTTTTCAATGGAAAAATACAGCGGCGGCTACGGTCATGGCGGTTTCCTTGTTGGCAGCGGGAATTCCGGCCTATGCTGAAGATTCTCCGTCCGCCGTCTCGCAAGAGCAGATGGAGTCTTACTCCTTAACCGATCAATTGCAAGTGGTGCTCAAAGGTGTCGTCAACGAGCGGGTGGATGGCGGAGTGCGCGTAGCTGCCGTCATTCGCATGACCAACACCGGCGGCAGCGTCACTCGGGTGCCCGATAATTACGAGGTGCGCGTGAAGACGGCGGACGGAGTCGAGTATACTCTTACGCCCAGCGCAGCGAATCCGAAAGCGGTGCAGCCCAAGGCGACGATCGACCTAAACTATTTGAGCACCCTGGACCTGAGCGAAAATATTACGTTAACCGAGCTGTCCTGGGTGGACGTGGACGAGTATGTGTATCCGAAGACGGAGACGCCTGTGCTGACTTTGGACATCACGGGCCAAAGCTGGAGCTCGGACGCGGCAGCGAGCGGCGGCGATGTGGCTGCGGCGATTGCTTGGGGCGAGACGTTCTCCATTCCCGATGAGGAATCTCCGCTTCGCTTCAGCGCCGTCGATTTGACGAACAACACAGGCGCGAACGGGCCGGTGACGGTTGTGAAAGTGCTCGCGGAAAATCCGACCGACAAGCGGGTGCCGGTGCCGGACTTCGCGATTGACGGTCAGGCCGACACGAAGTCGTATCCCGGCAGCAAGATCGAGACCGGCACGGTGTACGTGGAAGCCGGGAGCGAGCAATATGTGCACTTCGCGATTCCGACCGATGCGGATGCGTTGCTGACCGGCTTGACGGTGGCGACTCACGGCAGCTTCGTGCAGGCGGGTGCTGCCGGCGCTGGAGCGGGCGGCGCGGCGCAGGCAGGCGCGGTCAACTTCACCATCGGCAAGCTGAGCATGTCGTTGCCGCAGACGAACCCGGCCGACGAACAGGCAAAACTCCCGATTTATCAGTATGGGGATCCGATTTATTTTGACCCGGTAAGCAAGCTGATTGATCCGAATTTGAAAGTGGCCATGGCAGATCTTCGCTTCTTCACGAATGACGGCGCCGGCTATCAGACGGCTGTCGCCAAATTCACTCTGACCAACGGGACGGGCGACCCGATCGCACTCCCGAATCTTACCGCCGAGCTGGATGCGACGGACGGTTCCCGTTACTTAAGCGGCACAGCGAACGCCGGCACGGCTCAACAGCCTGGCGCGAGCGCCGTAATGCTGATGCCGGGTACGAGTAACCTGGTATCGTACACGTTCTTGCTGCCGGAGACAGTGGCGGAAACCGGCAACTTATCGATGAAGCTGTTGGATGCGGCGACGGTGGCTCCGTATACTTCGAGTATCGCGGCGTTCAAGGTAGTGCGTCAGATCGAGGAATTGAACAGCGATCCGATCAGCTTTTACCCGCTGGATGTGAAGATTAAAGATTGGAACTACAACGGGCACATTGCCACCAACTTTGCTTCGTATAACTATACGTTCAAGCTCAATCTCGAAATTGCGCAAAAAGACAACGTCGTGCTGAGCCAAAACCTCTCGAAGCTGGAAGTGGAGCTCGTCGACAGCACCGGCAAGTCGATGGCTTCGCAGAAAGTTCCGTTCGTCGGTACCGGCAAGCTGGTCGACGGCTGGCAGACGATCGAATTCACGAACGTCGGCAACCAGCTCGAAGGAGGCGTCACGGTCAACCTGTACGAGTCGGTCGACATGGCCGACGGTCCGGTACGTCGATTGGTCGCTCAGTTCCATCCTTAAATAGAAACGAGCAAAACAGCCTTTGGAGAAAGCTCCAAAGGCTGTTTTTTGTCGCTATTGAGACTTTTGACGGCATTGCTTCTTTCTAGATCAACCCCGAATTTTGCAGCAGCTTCTGGATGATGGCCGCAACTTCGGCTCGCGTAATGTTCAACTGCGGAGCAAGCTCATGACCGTCGCGACCGGAAACGATCCCCGCTGCCAAGCTCGCGATGATACTCTGCCTTGCCCATTCGGATACATCGCCCGCATCAACGTAGGGGCTTAGCAATTCCTCCGCTTCTTCCGCATACATATTCGACTGCAGCCCGGTCCACTTCATCGCTCTGGCGATCATAACCATCGCTTGTTCCCTTGTAATTCTGTCCAGCGGTCGGAACGTGCCATCTTCGAATCCGTCGATCAAGCTATAAGAGCGTGCGGTTTGAATCGCGCTGCCGTACCATTCCGTTGCTTTCACGTCGGAAAACTTCGAGATGCCGTTCTCCAGTCTGAGACCCAATCCACGAACCATAATGGCGGCAAATTCCGCTCGAGTGATATCCTGATCGGGATTGAACAGATCGTTGCCGACGCCGTTGATGACCATCCGCGAGCCCATATCGTTCACGGCGGCTTTCGCCCAATGATTGGCGACATCCTTGAATTCAATCGGGTGCCATACCACGGAGTAGGTGCTGTTCGTCAAACTGTTGATTCGGGCGTAATATTTACCGTTATCGGCAACGACCTTCGTTGGTACGTGACGTACCGATCCATTCTGGTCGACTACGACGCCGGTCGTAATTTTATTCGGATCCACTTCATCCGGTATGGCGATTGACCGCTCTACATAGGCGTTGAACTGGGTTACTTCAATTGTCGTGTCGCCGTACGTTGAGGTTACCGTGAAGTCGAGAGAAGGAACAACAACGGTGAATTCCCCTTGCACCGCCGCATTCTCTACGACTTTCACCTGATCGTCGGACGGTTTGGAAATTTCGATTTGTACTTTGATGTCTTGAAGCTCGATGTTTGCTCCCAATTGGGAGGATAAGGCGCTGATATTGATTTGTTGCGCAGGCAAGGTGTAGGAAGCGTTATCCGTTCTTATTTCCACTGTTGCCTGCTGTTGTTCCATGTTCTTGATCATTTGGCCGTTTAATTGCCCGATGGTCACATCGGCGCCGGTATTTACCGGAATCGTGATGACGGCGCCTTGGTTTTCGGATGCCAGCCGCTGCTCCAACTTTTGCGGATCGACCGTAATCGTCGTGACCGTTTGATCATCCACTTTCGACGTCTCCGCCGTTCCGGCATTTTCCGCTTTCCCGTTGACCAGAACGTCAACCCCTGTGGCCGGCGTGCTGGGTGTGTCCGGAGTGTCCGGAGTGTTCGGCGAGTTCGAACCCGATGAACTTCCGGAGCCGGATGGGCTCGGGGAATCGGGACTCGTCCCGGAATCCCCGCTGTCGCCGGAACCTTCATCGTCAGCCGGTTCGCTTGGCGTCACCGCGTTGGAAGCCTTGGAAGCTGCGCCATCGCCCACTTGGTTATACGCCTTAACCGCAAACATATACGTCGTGCCATTGGTCAAGCCGGTTACCGTCAAGGGACTTATCGTTCCCTTTACGGTGATATTGCCGGGTGTTGCCGTCACCTCATAACCTGTTACGGCGCTTCCTCCATCGTCCGATGGGGAGCTGAAGCTCACAATGGCTTGCCCGTTCCCGGCTATCGCAGTCACATTCGTCGGTGCGGCCGGGACCGTCATCGGCGTCGCGCTGACTTGGTTGGAAGCGGGGCCGGCGCTACCGTCGATAACGGCTGTGACGACGAAGTAATACGTCGTGCCGTTCGTTAACCCAGCCACATCGTAACTGTACACCGAGCCGCTGACCGTAGCTGCTTCGCTTCCATTCTCACCGGTTGTTGTGCTCTGATATAACGTATATCCGGTTGCGCCATCCACCGCGCTCCATGCCAACGTTACATGCGCATTGCCGGCGGCAGCGGACTGCAGGATCGGCGCTCCGGGTATTGTTGAGATGTAATATGCCGTATACGTGATATTCGATTTCACGTTCGTCGCCGCCACCTGTGCCGGGGACAGCTTCGTCGTTCCGCCATCGCTGCTCCAACCGGCAAAGGCGTATCCGGAGTCGGGCGTGACCGTCGGCACATGCTGAGGTTTACCGCCGAATGTCAACGTTTCACTCGTACCGTTAATCGTACCGTTCTCCCCGGCCGCA
>JAJFMO010000522.1 GCA_020697475.1 Paenibacillaceae bacterium
TGCGACGACGGTTCCATCGAGTCGAATATTGACATAACCGTCATCGCTCGATTTTCTTGCAATCACCTTGATCGACGTCCCTGAAAAAGTAAATTGGGCAGCATCCCCCGCTTGATTGGCTCGTGTGGTGGAACCGTTATAATCATGCGTATTGGGAGCCACGACCCAATCACTGCCGCCTACATAGGTGATGGAACCGGAAGTATCGTCGACCTTCGTCGCCGGAGCTCCATAAAATATCCCCCGCCCGCCTGTAGCAATATAGACACGGCCAAACACTTGTCTGTCTCCTGCCATGGCACCGGGGTTATCGCCGATCTTGATCGAGGGAGAATCGATCTGGATCCAGGTGGCTCCCATATCGTCGGATCGGAAAATTCCATCGATATTATCGACTGTGCCATATACGTATAAAGCCGGATTTGTGTGGCTGGGCGCATTTTTACCGAACGCCATCAGTCGGACGCTCTGCACATCGCTCAACTGGGTAAAGGTTGTTCCGGAATCGCTGGAATGATACAAGCCGTTACCATCAAAGCCTGCCCAAACCTCGCCTTCCGTTCCAGGAGCCGCTGCAACGGTCATGAATGCGGTGTTGCCGACATTCGGCAAGCCGATCGCGCCTGTGTCCGACCAGTTGGCGCCGCCATCCGTACTTCGATAGAAGGTACCTGCTTTGTACAGGTAGAACTTGCTCCCGTTGACACGATCCGAAGCCAGCGGATAAATAAACACATGATTGCCGGTGCCGCCGATGGCGGACGAGGGCGCTCCAACCGCCGCGGTCCAATTGCTGCCTTTATCCGTCGACACGTAGACTCCGCCCGCTTGGACTGACCACACGATGCGTTGACTGTTGGCGGAAACCGCCACCCGGCCGCCCATGCCTATTATGCTTGGAAATTGAGTATAGG
The DNA here is from genome assembly GCA_020697475.1 of Paenibacillaceae bacterium. GTDB lineage: Bacteria > Bacillota > Bacilli > Paenibacillales > NBRC-103111 > JAJFMO01. The sequence continues at coordinate 915 of JAJFMO010000522.1, forward strand.
TCGTACCGCCGTCGGTCGAATAGCCGCCTTTGCCAATGGCTTCATTCCCTTTACGGCCAACCCAAACGACAAAGTTCGGATCCGTCTCCTGAAAATCAACACTCGTTCCCGTAATATTAGTCAAGCCCTTATCTCTGATCATCGCGTCCGGATAGTCCGTAAGGGACGTGAGATCAAAACCTCCCTTATCGGATAACGCGGTGTGAAGCAGGACATCGCCGGAAGGCGGGCTCTTGAGGTCGCCGGTCGTGGACAATTGCTCATGTCCATGTTCATAATTGGTCCAGGTCGACGGACTCACCGTGATGTCATCCGTACGCCACACTCCGTTCAAGTCGGGGATCCATACTCGGCTTGGAAAGCGCGGGTCGATGACAAGGCTAGACGGGTCGTCAGAAAAGTGTTTATCCTGCCACCATGGGACAGTCGAATTTTTCGTAATGGCAATCTGAGACCAGCTGCTTCCCCCGTTCGTCGAACGGTATATGGCATTGTTGTCTTTGGGATCGCTTCTGACGGTCATGACAATATTCGAATTCGTCGGATCCACACTAATGCCGTTGTAGACATCCGCCGAAGGGGAAATATCGCTCCACGTCCCGCCGGCAAACTTGGCTACACCTGAATTATGTGCTACGTACAAGGTGCCGTTCGGTGCGACCGCTCCCCGCGTCGGCTCCGTGGGACTGCCGCTTAGCAGACTCCAGGTCGAGCCGCCGTCCGTGCTGCGGTAGATGCCGTTGCCGTAAGACGCCACGTAGATGGTCTGGGTCGGATTTCCCGTCGTGCCCGTGGCTTTGTCAAAGAGGACAAAATCAAGACCGACAGGGTCGTCTCCGATATTGGGAAATGACGTGACTTGCTGCCATGTCCCGGCAGAGTCCGTGCTCTTCCAAAGCCCGTCAAACCGCGATGCGAAGTAGATCGTGCTCCCCAGGTTGGGATCCACCAGCAAGCGTTCGCCGTATGCGCGTTCCTCTCCGTTGAGAGGAGGGTTACGCGCCCCGTTGCCGGCCATCCTGAGATTCAGCCCGGTAAACTGAAAAGTTTGCCCGCGATCCGTCGATTTCAGCACATCATGGGGCGACTCCAGTTTGGCCTTACCGGCAGCGAGGTAAACAATGTCGGGATCGGAAGGGTCAATGGCAATACTTTCAACGCCAAACAGATTCGATTGGGACAAGGGGATCCAATCCGTCAGGGGAATCCAGCGTTGACCCGATTCATCCCAGCGGAAGGCGCCACCATTATCGGTGCGAGCGTAGGCAAGATTGTCTACACCAGGGTGAATAACCATACCTGTGATATAGCCCCCACCGCCCAAGGCGACGTTATACCATCCATACGATTCCTGGGATGGTGGACTTCCGCTAATTCTCTTGTTTTTCCCAACCGTTGCGCACGCGGGTAATGTCATTAATAACAACAAAACAACGCTCAACAACATAAAACCTTTTCTTTTCATCCACCGTCACTCTCCTAACGAGATTATTAATCGCTGCTCTTTCCTTCACCACCTCCTATACTCACTGAGCAGCGGCTTGCGCCAAGGCCTGATCCGCGGCTCCTTGAGCTTCCCGCAAAGCGGAATGGATATCTTTCTTGCCAGTTGCGGCATTCGTGAACGCTTTGTCCATAAAGGTGCTGATTTCATCAAAATTCTCATCCAGAGTCAACGGCTCGGCCATGTTGCGCGGAACCAATGCTTGCATATTTTTCCCTTTCAGTTCGGGCACGGTGATATCGGTGGCGAACACTTCCTGAATCGATTTGTTCTTCAACGGAGAGACGTTGCCTCGCTTGCTCCAGGCTAATTGGGATTCATCGGATAATGAGCCGGCAATGGCAGCGAACGCGGCGTCCTTCTGCGCGCTGCTCGATGCAAGAAGCATATAGTCCGGGGTGGAGGATAGACGGTCAGTTTGGTCGGCGTTGGAGCGTCTCCGCGAGGCGCCGTTTCTTGGTTTCCGCCGCTTGCCTGTTCGGAGACCTGCCCTCCCCCTGCGAAACACCCGGTAATGAAAAGCATCGCCGACAATAACAATGCCACTGCTCTACACCCAGCTCTGAACATGGAAACGGCCCTCCTGTTTGATAAAGCCTCCTTATGGAAGGTGACTCGCTGTCCTTCACCGACAATCGTTGAAAGCGCTTAATATCGGTTGTTTTTAAATCATATGATACGACAAAGGCCGATTCAATGGATAATATGAATGATAATTTATATAATATGAACATTACGCATGAAGGGAGAGGCGTCCGTGGCTGTTCCCATGTCTTTCATTCATCTGAACCGCAAAATGAACAGCTTTATCTGGTCGTGTTGTTTCACGATCCCGTGCGTCTGTCGCCCAACCGGGAAACCCCCTTGAGCGAGCCGAACACGCTGGTCATCTACGATCCGGGCAGTTACCGCTGCTATGGGAATACGGAATCCGCTTGGAGCCATTCCTGGTTTCGCTGCGGCGGCTCCGAATTCGACGCCCTCGTTCAGGAATTGCAACTTCCGCTTAATACACCATTACCGTTGCCCGCCCCGCAAATTTTCGAAAAATATTTGTTGGAAATGGATCAGGAAATCGTCCAGCAACCCGAACCAAGCAACCGAATATTGGGCAACTTCGTCAGCAATTGCCTGTTTGAGCTAAGGAGAAGCATCGCGGTTCAGGAGACGCCGGAACCGGTTCCGCAAGCCTTTCAGCGCTTGAAAACTTACATAGAGCTAAATTATTGCCGCAAAATCGCCCTCGAGGAATTGGTTTTACAAATTCATATGTCGCGTCAATATGTTTGCAAAAAATTCAAGTCCTACTTCGGATATACCCCTATCGATTACGCGATCCGTCTGAAAATGCAGTTAGCGGCAACTCTGCTGAGGGACCACCGCATGCAAGTCAAAAATATTGCCAACGAAGTTGGCATTGAGAATGTGTATTATTTTTCCAAGTTGTTCAAGAAACATTTCGGAATCGCGCCAAGATTGTACCGTTCTG
>JAJFMO010000523.1 GCA_020697475.1 Paenibacillaceae bacterium
CGCGGCGGACAAGGTGTTCTTAAATCCGCACTATTTTTCCAAACTGTTCAAGGAGACGACCGGCAAGACGTTTCTGGAATACTTGACCGAAGTGCGCCTCGATGCGGCGTGCCGACTGCTGTCGTCCGGCAAAGACAAGGTGTATGAAATCGCGGAAGAGACCGGCTTCGGCAACAAAGTAAACCTGACGCGCGCATTCAAAAAATATTTGTACATGACCCCCTCCGAGTATCGGGTTCGGCAAGTCCGTGTGCCCCAATCCGAATAATTGTCGCCATTCCGAATAATTGTCCCCTCGTACAAGCGACAAAATGAGCCCAATCCGACGTTCTGGCTCTAGCCCCTCCCTTGTTAACCGCTTACAATTGTAACGATGTCATGCTTCAAGAAAGGAGGCGATTTCCGATCGACAGGCCGCCCGGCACACTCCCCCGCATGAAGCTGCGTCCGGTCCGCAGCCGGCAGGGAACATCGTTGCTCAAACATATGCGGGCCAACAAGTATTTGTATTTGATGCTTATTCCCGGCATCGCGTATTATCTTATCTTTCATTATTTGCCGATGTACGGCGCGCTGATCGCGTTCAAGGACTTCAGTATTCCGAAGGGGATTCTCGGAAGTCCTTGGGCAGGATTTGAACACTTTCGCGCCATCTTCGCCCAGGAGAAGTTTTGGCAAGTGTTCCGCAATACGGTCGTCATCAGCCTGTACCGGCTGGTATTCGGGTTTCCGGCGCCGATTCTCGTCGCCATCTTGTTGAATGAGTTAAGAAAGATGGTATTCAAACGCACGATCCAGACGATCATTTATTTGCCTCATTTTGTGTCTTGGGTCATTTTGGGCGGAATATTGGTCAACTTGCTGTCCTTGGATTATGGGGTGGTCAATCATATTCTTGCCTGGTTCGGAGTGGAACCGATCCCGTTTATGTCGAGCCCCAAAACGTTCCGCAGCGTACTTGTCGGCTCGATGATCTGGAAAGAATTCGGCTGGAATACAATCATTTACTTGGCCGCGTTAGCCGGCATCAACCCGGAGCTATACGAGGCCGCCATGGTGGACGGCGCCAACCGCTGGCAACGGATCGTCCATATTACGTTACCGGGGATCCGCAGCACCATTATCGTTCTGCTCATTTTACGGCTAGGCCATATGATGGAAGGCGGCTTCGAGCAAGTGTTCGTCCTGCTAAACCCTTCAGTGCTGTCCGTGGCCGACATCATTGACACCTATGTGTATAAGATCGGCTTGGAGCAGGGGCTGTTCAGCATCGCCGCAGCCGTCGGATTGTTTAAATCGGTGATCAACCTGGGGCTGCTGGTCATGGCCAACCGATTGGCCAAAGCGTTCGGCGAACGCGGACTTTACTAGGACGGGAGGACCCTATGCGCAAAGAAGGCAGCAAAATTTTCGATGTCGTCAATTACATCCTCTTGGTCTTTCTCGCCGCCATCACCTTGTATCCGTTCTGGGATTCGCTCGTCGTCTCGGTCATTCCGCTCAACGAATACATCAATTCATCGATTCATTGGTGGCCCAAGCAGCTTCAATTCGACGCTTATACCTACTTGCTGCAGATGCCTCTTCTATGGTCTTCTTACGGCAACGCGATCTTCCTGACGATTGTCGGCACGGTGATCAACATGATCATGACGATACTCACCGGTTATGTTCTGTCCAAGCAGCATCTGCGAGGGCGGACAATCATCATGATGCTCATTGTGTTCACCATGATGTTCAACGGCGGACTCATCCCTAACTACATCATTATCAAAAATCTCGGCTTACTCAATACGTTGTGGGCGATCATCGTCCCGTCCGCCTTGAACACGTTCAACCTGATCGTGCTGATGAATTTCTTCCTGAACGTGCCGCAAGGCTTGGAGGAATCGGCGAAAATCGACGGATGCAACGACATCGGCATCCTGCTTAGGGTCGTCATTCCGCTGTCCATGCCCGCGATTTCGACAATCGCCTTGTTTTATGCGGTAACGCGCTGGAACGAATATTTCAGTGCGGTTATGTATATCACCGACCCACACAAGTGGCCGCTGCAAGTATTTTTGCGGGCGATGCTGTTCGAGAACGAAGCCGCGGCGCAATCCGGAGGCGACTCCCCCTACCTGCTGGGCCAACCGATCAAGATGGCGACGATCATGATTTCCACCGTACCCGTGCTCATGATTTATCCTTTTTTCCAGAAGCATTTCGTCAAAGGGGTTTCCTTGGGCGGTGTTAAGGAATAAGCGGTGCCTGTATGTTTCGGGGTCCCCGCAAAGTACTTGAGTAAGCTTCCGAGAATAATCGGTCAATCGCCTTCAAATGGCGAATTCCGATTATTAAGACGTCGAACAATCAGCGGAGGATATTCAATCTGAGACGTGAAGCAAGGCTCCAATTTGTGGGGCAAGTAAAAGGAGGGTTTCCATTCATGGTCAAACGTTACAAATGGAGCGTCCCCGTCATCGCTGCTCTGGCTGCCATCACGGTTCTGGCCGGCTGCAGCTCCACCACGACCGGGGGGCAGTCCAGCAGCGGAGATACGCCGACCATCACTTGGCTTCGGCCCGGGGATTTGGCATCCAAGGTAGGCGACGCCGACGACCGGATTATCCAGGAAATCGACAAACGGCTCGGCATCAAGCTGGTCGTCAAGATGGTTCCGCAGAACGATGTGAATAAGATCACCGTTGCCATGGCGTCAGGCGACTACCCCGATATCGTCACCATGGCGTACCCGAACGCCAGCGTCAACCAATGGATCAAGGATGGCATCCTGCTTCCGCTGAACGATTATTTGAAGGAGATGCCGACCGTCAAACAGACGCTGGAGAAAGAAGTTCCGTGGTCGGCGGTGGACGGCAAGTATTATGGCAACGTCTTCCTAACTCAACAAAAAGTATCCAATGTCGCGCTGATGTACCGCAAAGATTGGCTGGATAAGCTGAAGCTGAAGGCACCGACCACTCTGGACGAGTTTTACAATGTAATGAAGGCGTTCCGCACGAAGGATCCCGACGGCAACGGTAAGGAGGATACGTATGGCATGACCGCGTTCACCGGCAACAGCTCGGCGCCGATGACCAATCTCGATTGGGTTTTCTATGCCTATGGGTTGCCTTACGCCGACTGGGCGCAGGATGCCAAGGGCAACATCATTCCGCGCTTCGAACACCCGGCGTTCAAGCAAGGGATGGAATACTTGAACAAGCTGTACAGCGGCTGCTCGATCCGGAATTCATGGTGAACAATACGAACCAGCTTGCGGAGACGAAGTTTTATCAGAGCAAAGTCGGAGTGATGGGCGCGGCGCTGTTCCGCAACTACGGGCGGATCAACCAGAGCTTGAAGAAGGCGGTTCCGACCGGCGAGTTGGCGTTCATGCGCGCACCGAAAGGGCCCGGCGGCAAAAGCGGAATGAAAGGCCCGAGCAAGGGAGGATTCATCACCAGTGTGACGAAATCGTCCAAGGCGCCGCAGAAGGCCGCTCAGCTGATCGAATTTTTACGCTCCAAGGAAGGGTTTGACTTGTTGACGCTCGGTATCGAGGGCATCGATTATTCGAAGAAAGGCGGCCAAATCTCCTTCAACGAAGCCGAGCGCGCCAAGGACGGCTTTGCCCCGGACGGCTGGGCGCACTGGATCACTTGGGGAGCGCTGACTTGGCCGCTGGAATCGAACTATGTGCCGGCCACGGAACCCGATCGCGACAAAGAACTGGAGTCGGTCAAGGTTGCCTCCGCCGACATCGTGCCGAACCTCGTAGGCCTGGAGCCGGACGTTCAAGTGAAGAATGCCAAGGTGCTTGACAGTATCTACAACGAATATTTTGCGAAAATGGTCACGGGCCAAGGCAATCTCGACGCGAACATCAAGGAGTTGAGCCAGAAGTGGCGCTCGCAAGGCGGCAATGACGTGCTTAAGGCCGTCCAGGATTTGTACAATCAGGAGAAAGGGAAGAAGTAGCCGCTTGAGGCGCGTGCACCTCGGTGAGGAACGGCGCAGCAACGGGTCGACGCAAGCACGCTGAACGACGCAAGCACCCTCCCTCGGAGGGTGCTTGTTTGATTTTTGTTCGTTTTTGCGATCCCGACGGCAGTAACGGACATGGGCGCAGCTTAGAACGCCAAAACAGCCAAATCGCTCGACTAACGGCCACAGCGGCAGCTTAGACGAGTTATTTGGCCAATTTCAGCGACCATCTTCACGCTAAGCGGCTGTG
>JAJFMO010000524.1 GCA_020697475.1 Paenibacillaceae bacterium
GATAGTAGCTTTCATGCAAGGCTGCCGCCAATTCATGAAGCGACAACGGACCGGAGGACTTCCGCAGCACTTCAAGCAAATATTGGGAATGAGTATCGACAAATTGCTTCGACTCGTTCAGTGCAGATTCCGTTTGTTCGCGGTCAAGAATGCCGCAGTGACCGGTACAAACATATTTCGCCTGCAAATCCCCGATTTTGCGCAAAGAAAGGAGATAATTCTCCACGCTGTCGTACAGGGGAAACACATAGATACCTGTGGTCAAAGCGATGCCGCCGCCTTGAATCGAATCGCCGGAAAATGCCGTATCGAGCTGTTTCTGATATAGCAATACATGCCCCCTCGTATGGGAGGGTACGGCAATACATTGTATCCCTGCGTTGCGATCCAATACCAGGAAGTCGTCGTCGTGCAAAATACGCGATACCGGCGCAGGAACGCCACACCAGCCGATCACCGTATTTTCATACTGATCATCGGGATCCCATTCGCCCGGATAAGATAAGAATGGTACATCTCGTTAAAGTGACGTTGCGGATTTTCCACCCATTCCAAATCGTTGCGATGGACCGCGATTTCCGCCTGCGGATTCGCCTGATAAAATTGTCCGTTGCCGCCAAAATGATCGTGATGTCCATGGGTATTTACGACCATCGAAACATCCTTGGCTGTCCAACCGCGCTCGTGGAGATAAGGAAAAATATAGTTCTGCGGCGTATCGGCAACCCCGGTATCAATTAACGCCATTCTTTCGGATTTGACGAGATAAAGCTGCAATAACGCCTTCCCATCGGCAAATGTGCAAGGAATCATCTCAATTCCTTCCGGAAATTCCCCGGCAGACAACCGTCCGATGCTCATTCCTCCCCCATCCTTTCCCTCCAAGGAAGCTACATTCCCATCCGCGACAAGACGCCTTCGAACGAGAAATCGACCCGATCGTCTCCGCATAAATATCTGTAAAATTTGGCCGCTCCGATCTGGTTCAGTCTGGCTTCGTCTCCCGCCCAGGTATGCATCCCTTTGCGGATCACCTCAGCCACTTCCGGACTGTCATAGCCATCCGTATTGAACAAACCGCGCTGCTCCTGGCCGGGACGCAGCCGCAGCTTGAATACGTAACGGGTTTGATCGGTATAGTTGGGTTGGGCGCAATGCCATATACCATGATGCAGGAACGCGATTGTCCCAGCCTTGGCGGCAAGCCTTCTCTGACCGATGATATTCTTGTAGCGCCCGATGCTGAATGTGCTTATTTTACGCAGATGAGATCCGGGAAGAATCAACGTCGGGCCCATGATCTCGGGCGCATCGTGCGAGAAATAAAAAGCTTGGATATCGAAGGCGAACGGCCGGGTATCGATCACCGAGTCCCCATGATAGCTTTGCCCTGAATGGCGCTCGGCGGGCACGATGTGCAGGAAGGAATGATCGTATACCGGAGCCTTGCCGACAAAGCTGTCCAGCACCCCCTTCACATGCGGAAGCTCGAACACTTCGCGGATCAGCTTGGACTGATGCCAATACTTGTGTCCCGGGGTAGCATTGGAATATTGCTTTTGCTCTTCATGGACGGCTTCGTTCAATTCCTGCGGCACTAGACCTTCCAATTTAATAAAGCCGTTGACAGCGAATTCCGCCATTTGAACGGAGGTCAATAAATGTCGGTTGGCTGTGTTATTCATGAACGGTCACCTTTCTTTCCAAAATATACTCGTAAGGCAGATGCCCCAGCTCGTGCTCATAGCCTGACCGATAGGAGGGCAATGTTGGAAATTGAATGACGTACCAGCCGTCCCTCATCGCGTCAAGTACCGACGCATACGGTGGCGTATCCGAATCACCCGTCGTCATTTGCGCTTCCTTCTTCGATTTGGCGCCGTCATAAATCGCCCATGCTACCGTGTTGGATTCCAGATTGGGGTTACTCAGATGCAACACCATAATTTGCTGCCGTTTCCTTCCCATGCTTCGCTTCCCTCCTGTTTGAATGAGTGTCCCCGCAATGTCGGCCATGCCGCGTCTCTCGGGACGATTTCATCCTATCATCGAACAGTCGTGTTGTATTTAGCTCAGGTTCCTTCAATTTGCACTGTGTTCCGTTATTCGCTGCGGAAAACCAGATATCGCAATTGGCTATTTACAAACGATGCGGAATTCACTACCATGTATATATGGAAATAGTTACTATATATGAATAATCGGAGTGATGGAACATGATTCTACTGCGGGGAATCACATGGGATCATAGCCGCGGGTACACCCCTATGGCGGCAACGGCGCAGCGGTACAGCGAGCTGCACCCGGATGTGGATATTGTTTGGGAAAAACGATCGTTGCAAGCGTTTGCCGATTTTTCCGTCGAAAAATTGGCCGAACAGTACGACTTGCTCGTCATCGACCACCCATGGGCCGGGTACGCTGCCGATCGAGCGCTGTTGCTGCCCTTGGAGCGGCATGTGCCGGCTTCCTTTCTCGCCGATCAAGCCGGGAATTCGGTCGGTCTGTCGCATGCGAGTTATCACTTCGACGGCGTGCAGACTGCCTTGGCGATCGATGCAGCGACGCCTGTCGCTTCTTGGCGCCCGGATGTGTTGGCGAGATTGGGGCTATCGGTGCCGGACACTTGGGAAGACTTGCTGGCGCTGGCCAAGCGTGGGGTTGTCGTGCTCCCAGGCATCCCGATCGACAGCTTGATGAACTTCTACATGCTGTGCTCCACTTTGGGCGAAGACCCGTGTCAGCAACCGGATCGGGTGGTGAGCCGCGAACGGGGTGCGGCGGCACTGGAGCATTTGCGTGAGTTGGCTTGCTTGGTGACCGACGAAATGTATGGGTGGAATCCCATTAAGGTTTACGAAGCGATGACCGGTCGGGATGATCTGGCGTATTGCCCGTTCGCCTACGGCTATTCGAATTACGCCCGCAACGGGTACGCGCGTCGCGTGCTGCAATTCGGCGACATGGTGTCGATCGGCGGATCCGGGCGATGCCGCTCGACGTTGGGCGGCACCGGTCTCGCGGTTTCGGCGCGTTGCCGGGAGACAGCCGCCGCTGTCGATTATGCAATGTATGTCGCCAGCGGGGGGTGCCAGGCAACGGTTTATGTCGAGAACGGCGGCCAGCCTGGGCACCGCGCGGCTTGGCTCGCTGAATCGTCGAATCGGTTGACCGGAGGTTACTTTGCGGCGACGCTGCCCGCCTTGGATCGCGCTTTCTTGCGTCCCCGCTACAGCGGTTACCTGGATTTTCAGGATCATGCCGGGAGCTATGTACAGAACTACATGCGTAACGGCGGCAATCCCGGACAAGTGCTGGATGAGCTGGATCGGCTCTATCGCGATTCGCGAAAGCAGGTGAGCGCATGAAGCCGCTGGATGGATTGCTGCTGCTGGACTTCAGCCAATATTTGGCCGGACCGTTCGCTGCGATGCGATTGGCGGACTTAGGCGCTCGCGTCATCAAGATCGAGCGAAGTGACTCGGGCGACGGCAGCCGCCGCCTGAAGCTGTCCAACGTGGAGCTGGACGGAGAGAGCACGGTGTTTCACGCGATGAACCGCAACAAAGAAAGCTATACAGCCAACCTGAAGGATCCGGAGGATATGCGGAAAATCAGGCGTTTACTTGAGCAAGCCGATGTCATGATCGAAAATTTCCGGCCAGGCGCGTTGGAGAAGCTCGGGCTTGGGTACGAGCAGGTTAGGTCGATCAACCCG
>JAJFMO010000049.1 GCA_020697475.1 Paenibacillaceae bacterium
ACCAAGCCGATTTGAATGATTCGGTCATGGCTTTGATTGCCGGTCGTTTCCAGGTCCAGCACAGCGTATTTCATAGGGGATTGAAGGCCATTCCTTTCCGATCGCGAGCTTCATAACTATTTTAGCATACCAGATCGTGCAGTTTTAGCCTAGGGAAAAAACACTAAACGAATTTTGGCTAGTAGCGACCTCTGGAACTGCGTTTTGGAATAGAACAGTCGGCGATGGCCCTGATTTCTTAGGGAAGTTACATTGGGAAGTTACAACGGTTGCGAATGATTGTTGACAGGATTTCAGCGAGGGGGAGTCAGGGCAATTGGGATGAATTGCTCTTGCCATTCGATGTAACGGACATGACAACGCCTAAGAAGGCTATTGACGCCAATTCCTTGATGTAACGGCCGCCATGGCGGCTTAGAACCGGATTCCACCTCGAAATCATCGGAATTTGTGCTCTAAGCTGCGACTATGTCCGTAAGCCGGCGAAGTTGGCCAATTTGACGTTCTAAGCTGCTCAGATGGCCGTAAGCCTTCGACCTAATCAGACGAGTCAAGGATGAAATTTGCGATATCCGGAAAAATTATCCATACAAAAGGTGCATCAAAAACAAACAACCCCACAATGCGTGGGGTTTTGCTTCGATGCGTTATGGCCATCCCGATACTGCAAATCAGCCACGCGCGTTTTCCAATATGATTTCTTTGGGCACTCCCGGCAAGCTGGCCGGATCGGTCAAGTAAGCGAGCCGGAACAGCTCCCTCGCCTTCTCCATATTTTCACGCCTGGCTTGAATACAGCCCATGGCGTTATAGGAGATCGCCTTCATCTTGCCGTCATTGGTCAGCGGAAGCAAAAATTGAAAATGCTGATACGCTTCCGCACTTTCCCCCATACGCAAATACCCCATAGCCAAATACACACGGGCCAAGACGAAGTCAGGGTATTGCTCCAGCAAGAGATTGAATTCCTTCACCGCTTCCGGATACATCTGCAGCTTGTAGTATCCTTGGCCCTTGGCGAACAGCTCCGATTGTTTCCCCGGATGCATTCCGAGTGGAGGAAGCTCATCAAACGGCTGTTCAAAAATTTCGATCTCATCAACATGATCGGAAGTGGCAGTCGCCTCTGTTTGTGGTGCGGCAGGGTCAAACTGGTTGAACTCGTTCAATCGAGCCAGCTTCTCCTCGAACTTCAACCAATGCTCAATGAACTGGTCGCTCATCGCCTTCAGCACGTTCGCTTCCTTGTCCAGTTCTTGCCTCTCTGCCGGGTCGGCATTTGGATATTGGCGGATAATATCATCCAACGCCTCATTCATGACGGCAAAAATGTGCTGCAGCATGCGGGTTTCGCCTCCAATCCCAGGTTCAAAGCGAAAGATCCAGAATGGAATGCTTGCGGCAGGTACATCATCATTCTTTGCCTCGGGGCGGGTTTTCATTCGCCCATTCGTTGGATGAAGACGCCGGAGTGATTACTCCGGCACCGTTGCAGGCTCTTCCATGCCGAGTGAATACGCCACTTTGTTGTTGGCGTCGAGAATCGCGATACGGGGCTTATAATTACGGGCTTCCTCTTCGGTCATTACGGAATAAGCGATAATAATGACGTTGTCGCCGGGTTGAACGAGGCGGGCGGCGGCACCGTTCAAGCAGATCGTGCCCGAACCTCGCGGACCGGCAATAATGTACGTTTCCAAGCGGGCGCCGTTATTGTTGTTGACTATCTGCACTTTCTCGTTCGGCAGCATGTCGACGTAATCGAGCAAATCTTCATCAATTGTAATGCTGCCCATATAGTTCAAGTTCGCTTCGGTCACGGTCGCCCGATGAAGCTTGGCTCTCATCATCGTTCTAAACATGGGAAGGCATCCTTTCCAAATCAAGAATACGGTTGTCGATCAGCCGCGTTTTGCCGAATCGTACGGCTACGGCGACGATCAGTTGTTTGGGCGTCACTTGCGGATCCAATGGGGTCAAGGACGGGTACTGCATTACTTCCACGTAATCAATGTCAGATAGCGATGCCTCGCTGATTCTGTTTGCCACTAGTTGTCGCAATTGCTCAGGTCGGACTTCCCCATTCTGCAGCGCTTCTTCGGCTTCCGCAAGCGCACGGTTCAAGATGGGAGCTTGACTCCGTTCCTCGGGCGATAAATACACGTTGCGCGAGCTCATCGCTAATCCGTCGGATTCGCGCAGCGTCGGGCATGGGACGATCTTGACGGGTACATTCAGATCGTGAACCATCTGCTCGATGACGGCGACTTGCTGGGCATCTTTAAGCCCGAAGTAAGCATGATCCGGTTGTACGATGTTAAAAAGCTTCAGCACAACGGCAGCCACGCCATCAAAGTGACCAGGTCGAGAAGCCCCGCAAAGCCGTTCGGACACTTCCGAAACGCTCACTTTTGTCCGCATGGGAGTGGGGTACATTTCTTCTACGTCCGGCACGAAGGCCACGTCAACTCCGGCTTCCTCGGCCATCTTTAGATCTCTCGCGGTATCGCGCGGATATTTGGCGAAATCTTCGTTCGGCCCGAATTGCAATGGGTTGACAAAGATGCTGAGCACGACGATGCCGTCTTGCGCCTTCGCTGCACGAATCAAGCTGAGATGGCCTTCGTGCATATAGCCGAGTGTCGGCATGAACCCTACAGTAGTTTCACGTTCCCGGCGCAACCCGGCGAGCTTGCTGCGCAGACCTTGGATCGTGCGAATCGTCTCCATGCTTAAGACTCCTTTTTGCCCCCGTATAAATATTCGATCACTTCTTTATCCATATGAAACACGTGTTCCTGGGCCGGAAACTGCCGCGATTTGACTTCCTTCACATATTGAGCGATGCCTTCCCGTATAGGTTCCCCGATATTCGCGTAAGTTTTGACGAATTTTTTCGGATGCAAGGGGGAAGCATATTGTAAAATATCGTGGAAAACGAGCACTTGCCCATCGCAACCTGCGCCCGATCCAATACCGATCGTTGGAATCTCCAGCTCTTTGCTAATCTGTGCAGCCAGTTCTTCGGTGACCAATTCCAGCACGACGGCGAACGCTCCGGCTTCCTGCAGCGCCTTCGCATCTTTCAGCAGCCGCTCCGCTTGCACTTGGTCTTTGCCTTGAATTTTGTAGCCCCCGAGTTGGTATATGGACTGCGGCGTCAATCCGATATGTCCCATCACCGGAACACCCGCTTGCACGATCGCCTTCACCGTCTCCGCGATTTCCGCGCCGCCTTCCATCTTAACTGCCATCGACAGCCCTTCGCGCATAATTCTAGCTACTTGCTTCAGCGTCTCGTCCAAACTTCCATGATACGTCATGAACGGCATATCCGTCACGACGAACGTCGTTTGCACCGCACGCGTAACCGCCCGAGTATGATAAATCATGTCGTCTAGCGTCACCGGAAGCGTCGATTCGTAGCCCAGTACGACGTTGCCGAGCGAATCACCGACGAGGATCATATCTACTCCCGCCTCCTCCGCCAGCTTCGCTGAAGGATAGTCGTAGGCAGTGACGACAGAGATCGGTTCACCGTCCTGTTTCATTTTACGAATCTTCGAGGTGGTAATCTTCTTCCTGTCTTGCATGTGCATCAAGGCCTCCTTAATTTGTCATAAAAAACAAAAAAAGCCTTTCAGCCCCATGCTAAAAGGAGTATTGCCCAACATGGAATTCAATTTGAATTCTTCTGTCTCGGTCCTTTTGGCTCAGAGCAGAAATAAAAGTAAAACGGCATTCCATGGAACTTGTCAAAAAGGCTTGCATAATGGCTAAAGCAAAGTACGATTCCTCATAGGATACCGTCTTTGTGACCATATTATAGCAAACCTTCGTTGAAAATCATATGGTTTTTTTCATAAACTACGCCATTTCCAGCTCGCCGGAATAAATTTTGCGCGTGCGCCCATCCGGTGTTCGCACTTCGAGCGCACCTTGCTTGTCGATTCCGGTAGCGACGGCTTGAATCGATTCGCTCCCATCCTGGATGAGAAGATGACGGCCGACGGTAACGTTCAGCGCTTCCCACAGCAGACGAATCGGCTCGAAGCCTTGGCTCAAATATAAGTCGTACAGTTGCTCCAGCTGGGACAATACTTCGGCAATCAGTTCGTGGCGATCGACACGCCGACCGGATTCGATCATCAGTGAAGTGGCGATGTCCCGCAACGTTTCGGGGAAGTCTTCCAATGCCAAATTGGCGCTGATGCCGATCCCGGCGATGACATGGACGAGCCGCTCGTCCTCCGCCTTGGATTCGAGCAGGATGCCGCACACTTTCTTGCCATGAATCAGCAAATCGTTCGGCCACTTGATTCCGATGGGGAGTTGCGTCAATTTGCCGATCGCCCGGCAAACCGCAACAGCCGTGAGCAGCGTCAGCTGTGGTGTAAATTGCAGTGGAATTTGCGGCTGAAGCACGAGGCTCATCCAGACGCCTTTGCCTGGCGGCGAATGCCAAGGCCGTCCGCGGCGGCCGCGGCCTCCGGTTTGCTCCTCCGCAAGCACGAGAGCACCCTCTTCTGCGCCGTCGGCGATCCACTGCTGGGCAATCGACTGCGTCGAATCCACCGTATCCAACACGTTCAGCCGACGGCCGAAGCGCTTCGTGGAAAGGCGCGACGCCAGCAAGGCGGCGTCAAGCGAGTCCGGCTCGCGTACGAGCCGATATCCACGGCGAGGTGCCGATTCGAACTCGAAACCGCGCGTCTTCAGCGACTGGATATGCTTCCATACCGCCGTACGGCTGCAGTGTAATAGCCGGCTCAAATCTTCACCGGACCAATCCCGCTCTGGCCGTTCGCGGAACAGCTTCAGCAGTTGCTCCTCCATAGGCTTTCGGTTAGCTCCTGTTCCTTTGTGTTTAAGTCTCATTTGCCGGCTCATCGGCCAACTGTTCTTCGGCAAGCTCCAATAACGCTGCGGCGTTGTTCGGGGCTTCACCCATGACGACGTTGGAGAACAGCTTGCTGAGCGTTTTGCCGACCCAAGGACCGGCTGGTTTCCCAAAAAATAAAATCAATTCTTGTCCGCCGATCGCGAGATCCGCCACCTTCCTGACCGGAATCTCGTCCAGCCAATCCTGCCCGTGCTCAAGCAAAATTTCCAGCAGCGGGGCGGACAACTCGTAAGCAGGCACCTCAGTGAACGTCTCCAGTCCGGCATCGGTTTGCGCACCGCTGTCGGGTGAGGCGGCGCTCGGCAGGCCGCTCTCAACGAGCAGCGCCGCCAGCTTGAGCCAGCGCTTGAGCGGCGCATGGCCGAAGCGAACCGCCGCGAGCTTCCAGCAGCGTGCAAGCGCGGCCCGCTCCGCCGCGGCGTTCGGCGCGTCCGTCGCGGCGAACACCTGCAGCCACTCGCCAAGCCAGTGGTGGCACTCGACGAGCGACGCGATCTGCGTAATCGTCGCACGCGCGAACTTCAGCTGGCGCAGTGCATGCCGCGCTTGAGCTGCGCCGACTCGCTGCGCCAGCATGAGCAGCGCCCAGCGCGTCGGCGGCTCCGGCAGCGTGCCGAGCGCCGCCAGCGCAGGCGGCAGCTCCGCCGCGCTCCATCGCGCCAGCGGCAGCGCGAGCGGCTCCGCGAGCCGGGCAAGCAGCCCGCTCTCGGCGAGCAGCGTCAGCGCGCGCCATGGGTCGCGGCCGCCGATCATGCGCTCGCACTCGACGCGCACGCGCTCCATCGCGATGTATCGCAGCTTGTCCCGTTGCTCGAGCAGCGCCGCCCACGTGCCCGGCTCGACCTCGAGCCCGTACTCGGCGGCGAACCGCACGCAGCGCAGCATGCGCAGCGCGTCTTCGCCGAAGCGTCGGTCAGCCTCGCCGACGCAACGCAACAGGCCGCGAGCGTAATCGTCGCGGCCGTCGAACGGATCAATCAAGTTGCCTTGGGCGTCGATCGCCATTGCATTCATCGTAAAATCTCGGCGCTGCAGATCAGTCTCCAAGTCACCGACAAACTGCACCTCTGTCGGCCTACGAAACTGCTCGTACGCCGTCTCCGTACGGAACGTTGTCACTTCGAACGTGTAGTTGGCGCGAATCACCGTTACCGTCCCGTGCTGCAGCCCGGTTGGCACTGTCCGCTCGAACAGCCGGGACACTTCATCCGGCGTAGCCGAAGTGGCGATATCGATATCGTAGCTCGACCGCCCGGCTATGATATCGCGGACATACCCGCCAACCAGATACGCCTTATGCCCGTTCTGCTCCAGTACTTCGAGAATTCGCTTCGCTTCCTCCAGCATCGCCGCGTTCATGGCATTACCCCAAACAAATGTTTTTGTCGATCCGCAATGACTCCGGCATCGGTCTGCCCAATACTCGGTAATACGTTTCTTCATATTGATTGGTGATCAAATCGTTGCAGAAGACAGTGCGCGCCCGCTGCACACAAGCGTTCGACATGATCGAATAGCCGACCGGATCGCTTAACAGCCGAAGAGCGAACTCCGCCATCTGGTCCGTGTCGCCGATCGGCGCCAAATAACCCGTCTCCCCGTGCGTTACCAGCTCCGGAATGCCTCCCGCGTTTGAGCCGATCGTCGGCACCCCGCAAGCCATCGCCTCCAAGGCGACGAGGCCGAAGCTTTCTTTCTCCGAAGTTAAGAGCATCACATCGGCCATCGACAGAAGCTGCGCCACATCGTCTTGCTTGCCGCAGAAGCGGACACGGTCGGATAGCCCCAGCTTCTTCACTTGGCAGACGACTTTGGCTAAGTCCGGTCCTTCCCCGACGAACACAAGCCGCGACGGAATACGCTCGCTCACTTTGGCGAACACGTCGACCACATCGGACACCCGCTTCACCGGCCGGAAGTTGGATATATGGATCATCACCTTCTCGTACGGTTCGGCGTATTCTTTCCGAAGGGCGCTGGCGTCGCGCGGGTAATAAATCCTTTTATCCACAAAATTGTACGTTAAATCGATCGGCTTGGTCACCAGCAGCGTCCGCCGTGTCTCCTTGATCAGGTCGTTCGAAACGGCGGTTACCGCATCGCTCTCGTTGATCGCATAGCGAATCAAGTCGCTGATCGACTCGTCCTGCGCAACAACGGTAATGTCCGTGCCGTGCAGCGTTGTCACCACCTTCAGGTGATCCCCGACCATTTGCTTCGCAAGCAAGGCGCATACCGCATGCGGTATAGCGTAATGCACGTGCAACAGGTCAAGATTTTCCATCTGTGCCACCGATGCCAGCTTGCTGGCCAGCGACAAATCGTACAACGGATACTTGAACACATAATAATCGCTGACTTCCACTTCGTGATAAAAAATATTTTTATCGAATTTGCCCAAGCGAAAAGGAATGCTGTGCGTAATAAAATGCACTTCATGCCCTTTCTCGGCAAGCATTTTGCCCAATTCGGTGGCGACCACGCCCGATCCGCCCAATGTCGGATAACAGGTGATCCCAATCTTCAGATGATCCTTATTCATTCGCGGCCTCCCCCATAACTCTACCCCACAAAGTGGAGTTTGCCTTTTGATGTAGATTCAAATACTTTGCGGGGACCCCATAACTCTATCCCACAAAAGTGATGAGTCACTTAAAAACTACTCTAAAATCGATCCACTAAATACGGCAGCTTGCTGACGAATCCTTCCGCACTCGGGATGAGCGCCTTCTGCCCAAGCAACCGATCCCGCGCCTCGACGCGCTCCAGATAGCCTTGGTTCAGCGGTGTCGCGACAAAATCTTTGCCTGCCCCGGGTGAAGCGAACTGTGTCTCGTACGCCATCAGCGCCTGAGCTTTGCGTGCCGTGAAATCGGAGATGTCGACCATCACCTGAGGTTCAAACACATCATTAATATAGTAGAAAAAGAACCGCTCCACCGTATGTGCCGGCGAATCCGGCAAATAATTGCGCAATTTGGCGTTGAATACCGCCTCTTGCACCATACGGCTGCACATGACGTGATCGGGATGGCGATCCTCCCAATACGGAGCGAATACGATGCGCGGCCGCCGTTTGCGAATTTCCAGTGTGATCAGATCGATCTGCTGCTTCGCAAGAGACAAACCCCGATCCGGCAAACGCAAGTTATCACGCCCTGTCAACCCCAATATCTCAGAAGCCTTCGCCGCTTCCTGACGGCGGCTCTCCACCGTGCCGTTGGAAGACATCTCCGCATCGGTCAAATCGCACACCACTACGCTGACCCCTGCTTCGGTATGCTTGGCGATCGTGCCGCCCATTCCGATTTCCGCATCGTCAGGGTGCGCGCCGATTACCAGCCAATCTGCCGGCTCATGTTCTGCCATGTTCATTTTCACCCGCCTGATTTCCTGGATGTTCGCTTCTGCCTTCTGCCAGTGCCGCCTCCAAATACCCGAAGTCCCTCGCCTATCAAGACTTGTATCGATGCACGAGCTCGCGCCAAGAGAAATCGCCGCGGTCGAGCGCCTTGACCAGCAACTCCGCAGTGGCGACGTTGGTGGCGACCGGAATGCCTTGTACGTCGCACAGGCGAAGCAAGGCGATGATATCCGGCTCGTGAGGCTGCGCCATCAGCGGATCGCGCAGGAAGATCAACAGATCCAGCACGTTCTGGGCGACCAAAGCGCCGATCTGTTGGTCGCCGCCCAAGGGCCCGGACATGAAGCGATGTACGGACAATGAAGTCTGCTCCATAATACGCTGCCCCGTCGTTCCGGTCGCGTACAACTGATGGTTGCGGAACACCGGCTCATAGGCAATGACGAAATTGACCATCTCTTCCTTCTTGCGGTCGTGGGCAATTAAAGCGATATGATAATTCATATGCGACGAATCACTCCAATACGTTCATTCGTGCATTCACACACTGTTTACTCTTTGATACCTTTACTCCATGACATTCTCGAAACCGTAAACGATCCCCGTGTACTCTACCGCTTTCTTTACCGCCAAATTTACACCCGGCATGTAGCAGGAGCGCTCGTATGAGTCGTTGCGGATTTTCAAGCTTTGTCCCGGCCCGCCGAAAATCACTTCCTGCTGGGCGAACACGCCCGGAAGCCTTACGCTATGTATGCGAAACCCGTTGTACATCGCACCGCGGGCGCCGTCAATCGTCTCTTTCTCCTCCGGGTTGCCTTGACGCAATTCCTCGCGCACTTCCGAGATCATCTCCGCCGTCCATACCGAAGTGCCTGATGGCGCATCCAGCTTCTGGTCGCCGTGCGTCTCGATAATCTCCACGTGGGGAAAATATTTCGCCGCCTGAGCCGCGAACTTGGCCATCAAAATTGCGCCTACGGAGAAGTTGGGGGCGATCACGCCGCCGATTCCCTGCTCCCGGCACAGCTTGTCCAATTCGGCAACTTCCTCCTTGCTCATTCCGGTCGTTCCGACGACGGGGCGCACTTTATGGCGGATCGCCGTCTTAACGTTGTTGAATACGGAGTGAGGGGTGGTGAAGTCGACGATCACGTCCGGCTTCGCTTGCGCGAGCGCGGCGTCCAAGTCGTTAGCGAGCAGTACGCCGCAAGCCGGCTTGCCGGCCAATACGCCGGCGTCGGCGCCGACCGGACCCATGTCGATCGCCGCGACCAACTCAAGCCCAGCGTCCTCCAACACCATCTTCACCACTTCTCTACCCATTCTTCCTCCGGCGCCGGATACGGCGACTTTAATCCGTTGACTCATCCGCTATTCATCCTTCCTTGATTCGACTAGTTAGAATCATGCAATGTTTCGTGCAGTTTAACGGTATATTGTTGCAACAATTGCAGCCCTATCTCATGAAGCGGATCCAGCCACAGCAGTTCTCGAATGGCGGAAATCGCCTGAGCGTATTCTTCCAGCCCGGCGTAAGCAAGTGCCAGCATAAGGAACCCGTTGACCAGCAGCGGATCGAGCATGATTGCCGATTTCAGCAACTCCACCGCCATATACAGTTGGTCCGGCGACTTGCCAAAGTACGTTTCGGCTTGCTTCACCAGCTCTTTGGCCCGCAAATTTTGCAGATGATACGTATACTGCGGGTTGTTCGGATCAAGTTTGGCCGCCAGCCGCGCATGTACGAACGCTTTCTCCAATCGGTTGTTGCGGGCGTACGTGATGGACAACTTATAATGATAAGCGGCGTTGTCCGGCTCGGCTGCGATCGCTTGCTCGAACCAACTGACAGCCTGTTCGAAATCGTGTTGCAAAATGGCTTCATACGCTCTTTGTACGAATTGCTCTCCATTCAAAACGTCCATCCCCCCTTAGAACTTGAAAAAGGTGATGGTACAGCATATGAAGCTTGGGTACGTTAGGTGAGTTAGGATTGTATTTTCGTCCAGCGATTCGCATCGCGTGTATTGAACTTGTGAAGCACTTTATCGTGCGCCTCCGCGAGATCAATCCCGAGTGAATTGGCAAAGCAGATCGTCAGAAACAAGATGTCTCCGAGCTCCATTTCGATCGAATTGTCCGCTTCCGTGCTTTTCTTCTTCTTCTGGCCGAACTCGTGATTGACTTCCCGGGCCAGCTCGCCGACTTCTTCGGTCATGCGGGCAAGCATCGTAAGCGGCGGAAAATAGCCTTCTTTGAATTGCGATATGTATTCGTCCACTTCCCGTTGCATCTGCTTCATCGTCTTCCCGGCTTGTTCAGTCAATCTACAAATCCCCCTAACCCCAAGTTCTAGTAACATGTTATCGCAAATGACGGGGGATGACAAATTGTTTTTCGTTTTTGGAAAAAGTGACATAATAATGTAACACGGCAATTCCAGTGGTATGTACAGAAACCCCACATAGTGAAGAATTGCTTAAAGGAGGAATCAGACGATGATGGCGACGGCCTTGATCCGTGCCCGCGAATCGCTGCCTATTGTGATCGGCACGGCCATCTATGCGTTCGGTCTCCATTACTTCGTCATTCCCAATCAATTAATGGAAGGCGGGCTTATGGGCATCGCCCTGCTGCTGAATTACAGCTTAGACCTCCCTCCGTCGGTAACGACACTCGTCATGAACGTTCCGCTTTATTGGATCGCCTGGAGGATGCTCGACAGGCAGTCGATGGTGTATACGGCGGTCGGCACCTTATCTTTATCTTTCTTTCTGTGGGTCATGGAAATGGCGATCGATATGCATTGGATCAAGCCGCTGGAGATGGATCGCGACTTTTTGCTCGCCGCCTTGTGTGCGGGGGTGACGCTTGGAGCAGGACTGGGGCTTGTATTTCGCAGCGGGGGGACGACCGGCGGTTCTGACATTATTGCCCGGCTTGGATATAAGCTGAAGGGGTGGAGTATGGGGCGGTTCGTGTTCGCCTTCGATGCGGTGGTTATCGCCAGCTCGTTGTTGTATATCCCACCGGTCAAAGTGTTGTACACGTTGGTCGCCGTCTACATCACTTCACGGAT
>JAJFMO010000525.1 GCA_020697475.1 Paenibacillaceae bacterium
TGAAGGGGGATTCATATGTCAGGCAAATGGAAAGGGATAGGACTGGCTGTTATTGCCCTCATGTTAGCGCTTACCGGTTGCGGCAGCAACTCAAGCGGCGACAGTGCAGGCGGAACGGGCGGTGCAGGCCAGAGCGGCGGAAACAGCCAGCCGGCCAAAGTGGAAGTTTCGACGAATCCGGTGACGTTGACGTTCTTTGTCAGCGCCGTCAAGCTGACCGACACGGAGTTTCAGCTGTTTATGGTCGATCAGCTCCAGAAGAAATACCCTTATATCACGCTGCAGAAATTGGATGGCAAGCTAGAAGACCTGATCGCCGGTGGACAGACGCCGGATCTTATTCTGACGGATAATGACTGGTTCCAGCCGATTCAGAAGCTGGGTATCCCGATGGAATTGACCGATTTGACTAAGAAGTTCAGTCTCGACCTCGGGCAATTCGTCCCTGAGTCGATCGCAGCGATCCGCAACATGGTGGATGGCGGCAAGTTGTATTCGATACCGTTCAGCATGAATGCAGGCGAGATGTTTTACAATAAAGATATTTTTGATAAATTCGGCGTTTCTTATCCGAAGGACAATATGACGTGGGACGATGTGCTGGCGTTGTCGCGGAAGATTACGCGGGAGGAAGACGGCAACAATTACGTCGGTTGGGATCCCGGATTCCCGGATGCGGTAGAGAGCCCGTTCGTGCAGCCGTTCGTCGATTCGAAGACGAATAAAGCGGTCATTGATACTCCGGTGTACAAGAAAGTGTTCGACATGCTCAAGCAACAATACGATATGCCTGGTTTCATCGGCCCGAAAGCCAAATTTGCCTATGGCCCCGATGCGTTCATTAAAGATCAGAATTTGGCGATGATCACCGAATGGCATATCAAGATGACCGGACCGTTGATCGACGCCTACAACGACAATACGTTCAAGAATTGGGATATGACGACGATCCCGAACTTCCCCGAGAACGCCGGCAAAGGACGCCATGCTTTAACCAGCATGTTGCTTATTTCGCAAACCAGCAAGTATAAGGATCAGGCGATGCAAGTGATCCTCGCGGCAGCTTCCAAGGAAGCGCAAATTGTGCAAAGCCGCAACGCGCGCATTCCGGTGTTGACCGATCAAGAGGTCATCAAGCAGTATGGGTTGGATGTTCCGGCGATGAAAGGGAAAAATACGGACGCCATCTTCAAATTCAAATGGTCTCCGACACCGAAGCCGAACGTGAACGACAAGGATGTCCAACCGTTTATTCGCGGGTTGCGCAAGACGATCGCCGTCGACAAGGTCGATGTGAATACCGCGCTGCGCCAGGCTCAAGCAGATGCCGATAAGAAGTTGGCGGAGTTGGCTGCACAATAAGACAGTGGTACACTTAAGATTGGACGCGAGGCAGGGCATGAAGGGCTTTTCCCGGGTTTGGCGGGAAGAGCCCTTGCTTTTGTTTACCGTAAGAGAATTTATAAGTTCAGGGGTCCCCGCAAAGTACCTGAATTGATTTCGAAGCAAGGCTACACTTTGTGGGGCTATTTTAACGGAGACCAATGATAAGGGAGAGAATGTTGAATGACCGACAAACCGCATATTCTGCTGATTACCACTGACGAATTGCGCAAAGATGCGCTCAGTTGCTACGGTAACGAGACAATACACACGGCGAATCTTGATCGCTTGGCCGAGGAGTCGATTCAATTTCAGCGAGCGTTCACCGCAAGTCCCTGGTGTTTGCCTTCGCGCTGCGCCTTGTTGACCGGGTTGTACCCGCACAATAGCGGGGCATACAGCAACTTCCGCAAGTGCGAACTGAGCGTCGGCGTTCCTAACATGTTCCAGGTGCTGAAGCAAGGCGGGTACAAAACTTCGCTTCATGGAAAGTGCCACTTCTCTCCGGTTCCGTACAGCAGCACGAAGCCGGATGTTACGCTGCCGTATGAAGAGTTTCGGGACTATTACGTTTCGCTGGGAATCGACCATTTGGATTTGCAGGATGACAAACAGGTGTCGGTGTGGTTTTACGACGATTATTCGAAGGAACTGGACAAGGCCGGGCACCTTGAGGCATACCGACGGGATACGTGGGATAAGAGCAAACGCAAAGTGTTCCCTTTCCCTGGCCCGGCAGAGTGGCATCCAGACAGCTGGGTGGGTCGCAAGGCAACGGAATTTATCGACGCTCATCCGCAGGATCAACCGTTGTTTTGTTGGGTTTCGTTCAGCGGACCGCATTATCCGTTTGATCCGCCGCGTGAATATTTCGAGCGCGTCGACATGAGCAAGGACAAACCGAAAGTGCTGCAGGCCGGGGAGTTTGACGATCCGTCGCGTATTCATCACCGCAGCTACCACGGGGACGGCCGGGGAATTGCCGACGGCAGCGCTGCCGCGCCGGAGTTCGCGCAGAAGAACTTTTCGGATGAATATTGGCACAACTTGCGGCACAGCTATTACGCCAATGTGGCGCAAATCGACGATGAAATTGGACGGATTATCGAAGCGGCGCGCCGGCGATTCGGGGACAATGTGCTGATTATGTTCACGGCGGATCATGGGGAAATGTTAGGCAATCACGGCATCTGGGGCAAAGGGGATTGTGGCTACGACGATGTGTTGAACGTGCCGCTGCTTGTGCAGTATCCCGGAGAAAAGGCGCATGAGGAGACGGATGCGCTAGTGATGCTGACCGACATCATGGCGACGTGCATGAAGGCGTCGGGCATCGCGGAGCCGGTGGCGACCGATGGCGCCGATTTCCGTGAGGTTGTTGGGCGCGGGGGATATGACTATGTGGTCAGCGAAGGCGAAGGCTTCGTGACGGTCCGCACCAAGACGCTTAAAGTTGTGCATGTGAACAAGAAGGGGCGCGACCACTGGGAGCTGTTCGACTTGACGCAGGATCCGCTTGAGTTCGAGAACCGCATCGACCAGCCGGAGTATGCGGGCGAACTGGCGCGGCTTCAAGGGATCTTGAACGATCTGTTTATGAAGAAGCTGCTCGCATAGCTGTTGGTGAATGCGCCCCCCTGCATAGGATCGCGGCAGATAGCGGCCGAAAAGCCGTTAAAGTGCCGCCTAGAGGCACGACCCAAGCAGATAGCGGCCTATATGCCGTAAAGTGACTCCATCCGCGGAGGATCGCGGCAGATAACGGCCGATAAGCCGTTAAAGTGCCGCCTAGAGGCGCGGCCCTAGCAGATAACGGCATAAATGCCGTAAA
>JAJFMO010000526.1 GCA_020697475.1 Paenibacillaceae bacterium
GTGGCTGCCACGGATAGGACGCTTGTTTTTCATCGCTTCGGTCTCCGAGGCGGCCTCGTGATATACACCGGATCGCGCTTTTAACAGATGAATGATTTTCGCTTCTTTCTCTGTGTCCGTCAGTGGAAGGAGATCATCGATCTTCAGCTCGGCGAGAGTCCTTTGAAGATCGATTTTACTATCGTGTACGTTGAATCCATACAGGGCGCTTAGTATACTCTTGCGGATGGAATGGCAGGGATGAGGGAAAGTACAGTCTCCCCATGCCGCAACGACCGCTCCCCGATCGATAATCATAAATGCGGCGGAACCGATCTCTTCGAACTTTTTCCTGGCTTCCTCCAATTTCTCGGATGACCACCCAGCTTGCTCCGGGTCGATCAGTTGCATCCAAGGGCCGCCATTTTGCGTTATTTTTGCATCATTCAATACCATGAACTTTAGCTCCCTTCCCATATTGATCACCATCGCACGACAACCGATAATCCAATTCATGCTTTACCCGGGCCGCGATTCATCCGAATATGGTAGCGATACTTAAACATTTGATCGGTCCCAACGTGCAGCTTCATCACTCGAAGATGCTTAATATGGTAGCGATACTTAAACATTTGATCGGTCCCAACGTGCAGCTTCATCACTCGAAGATGCTTGTCAAACCGCCCGAGAATGGCGCGGCTTTTCCGATGCATCAAGACTACCCGTATTTTCCGCATGCCCATCATACGATGCTGGCGGCAAGCGTTCATCTGGACGATGCGGATCAGAGCAACGGGTGTATTTGCGTTTTTCCGGGGTCTCATAAGAAAGGTCCTCTGGTCACGGAGAAAGGGCGCAATTACTTGTCGCAAGCGGAATACCCGGTCAGCAGTGGGACGCCTTGCCCGGCCAAGGCCGGCGACGTGCTCTTTTTCAACTATTTGACGATCCACGGCTCCGACCCGAATCGCAGCGACCGAACCCGACGCAACGTGTTGTTTCAGTACCGCGATCCGCTCGACCCGATGACCCGCAACGTCCATATCGATTGGGGAATGGGGCTGATGGTGTGCGGCGAGAACGCGGACTTCTTCCGGTTCCGCAACGATTATCGCATCGAAAGTACCTCCGCGAATCGCTAACGATTGACATTGACGTTCGAGAGTATATCGAAACGCCCGCCCCCGAAACCTCTTCGGGGGCTATCTCCCCGTCGGCAGTGTGACGCGCACAGTAGTTCCGCGGCCGACGGCGCTCTCCGCCGTGATCTCACCCTTGTGCAGATCGACGATCCGCTTGGCGATCGACAGGCCGAGTCCGCTGCCGCTTAAGTCTTGGCTCTGGCGAGAGCGATCCGCCTTGTAGAAGCGTTGGAAAATATGACGCAAATGCTCCTCGGACATACCTGCTCCAGTATCCGATACGACTACTTGAATTTGATTTCCCGCCGCCGCTGTAATTGCAATTCGGATGCGTCCGCCTTCCGGAGTATATTTGATTGCGTTATGCAAAATGTTCGTCCACACCTGGCTGAGTGAATCTTTGTCGGCCACGATCGTCGTCTTCGGCAGCTCCAGATGAATATCGAGCTGCTTCTCTGACCAAAGCGGTTCATTGGCGAGCACCACCTGGCGGATTTGTTCGTCGAGCGCCAGCTGACGGAAATCGAGCGGGTGATGGTCCGATTCCAAGGATGCCAGCTTCAACAAGTTTTCGCCGAGCCGTGACAATCTTTCGCTTTCCTGCTCGATGATTTTCAGGTAACGCTGACGATCGTCCTCATTCACCAAACCTTCCTGAAGCGCTTTAGAAAATCCGCGAATCGAGGTGAGAGGGGTCTGGATTTCGTGTGAAACGTTGGACACGAAGTCTTGCCGCATCCGTTCCAGCTGCTGCAGCTCGTCGGCCATATGGTTGAAGCTGCCGGCCAACTGCCCGATCTCGTCGTTGCGACGCACATTAACCCGTACCTCGAAGTTGCCCCGAGCCAGTTGGTTCGTCGCTTCCGTCAACGTCTTGAGCGGTTTGACCAAGTACCGCGAGGCAACAAGGATGAGCAGGCTGCCGATAATAATGAAAGTGATCAGCGAAGCGTCCAGCCCTTGCCGGAACTGGCGGCTTTGCTCAGGAAAATTGGGCATGATGAACAGTGAATACATTCGGCCGTCCACCCCGGGAAACGGCAACCCGACCATAATTTGCGAAGGATCGGTATCGTCGTCCACGTGCGGACTTCTGTAGATTTCTCCTTCCATGACTTGATCAATTGCTTCTTGCGGTACCGCGAATCGATCAACGGGCCCGCGCTCCGGCAAGGCGCTGCGAATTTCTTCCTTCCCTTCATACAAGGACAAATGAACATTCCGCAGATGCCCGAGATGGTCGAGAAATTGGCGCGGGTTCATTGGCGCGAGTTCGCTGTACATCTGGACGATTTCTCGTCCGGTTCTGAGCATCTCGCCTTGGATACGGAACGTGAAGTCGCGGCGAAAATTGTGTGACGAAGTCAGGTAAGATATCGCCGAACCGATCGCAACGATCGCGATAAACGTCAGAACCACGCGCAAATATAAGCTCCTGGTTAAGCTCCCGGTAAACCTTCCGGTCATGTGTGCACCTCGAAGCGGTAGCCCAACCCGCGGATGGTGGTGATCGACACTTGGTCGGTCAACCCTTGCAGCCGCTCGCGCAACCGTTTGATATGGACGTCGACCGTGCGTTCGTCACCCTCATAATCGACCCCCCATATTTGCTCGATCAGTTGCGTCCGGGTGAAAATTTGTCCGGCGTAGGCCGCCAATTTATATAACAACTCAAACTCCTTGAGCGGCAATGTCAATCGTTCGCCGCCGACTTTCACTTCGAACGACTGGCGGTCGACCGTCACATCGCCGACTTGGACGATCTGTGAACTGGCAATACGGTACCGCTTAATGAGCGCCTTCACGCGCATGACCAACTCCATCGGGTCGAACGGTTTGACCAAGTAGTCGTCCGTGCCAAGCTCGAAGCCTTTGATCACTTGCCCGGGCTCACCTTTGGCGGTCACCATTAACAGAGGCGTATCGCTCGTTTGGCGAAGCTCGCGGCACAGCTCCCAGCCGTCCATCTTGGGCATCATGATGTCCAGAACGATCAGGTCGACCCGCACCGTCTTCAGCAACTCCAACGCTTCCAACCCATCGCCCGCTTCTTCCACCTCGTAACCTTCCTTGCGCAAATAAAGGCCGATCAATTCGCGAATATTTTGTTCGTCGTCGATTACCAATATTTTGGTCATCACATCTCGCCCTCCCGAGGATTGCACTTCTCTCTATTATAACGGCGAAGACGACGAATGGAATATCGCGAATGATCGGCCTGGTATTAGGGAAAATATCAAGGACGAATTATCAAGGATGGAACACTTGGATCAGCCGCTTGGCCGGGCCGCTTGGCGTGTCGATCGTTTCGTAGGCGTTGATCGTCAGCCCGTTCTCCAAAGCCTCTGTCTTGACACTGCTGAAAATGATGCTTTGGCTGCCTGTTACTAGCTTGTTAGCGCCGGTGAAGCTCATCGATTGCGTTCCGATGACTCGACCGAGCTTGTCGACGAGATCGAACTCCAAGGTGGAGAAGCCGCTATCCACGATCGCTTGTTCTTGCATATTGACGGTCATATCCAGCGACAGCTTGTAGCTGAATGTTCCGCCGTTGAACAATCCCATCAAGGAATAATTGTTGAATTTCAGCTCGAAAGGATAGAAGCTGATTTTCTCGCCAGGATCCGCTTCCGGCTGCACTGCCGTC
>JAJFMO010000527.1 GCA_020697475.1 Paenibacillaceae bacterium
TGTACAAAAGGGGCAGTATTTCAGGCCGAAATATATCGGACATCGCGGCTGGGTGTCGATCCGCAATCCCGAAGATTGGGAAGAGATGGGCCTCTTATTGAAAGAGGCCTATCTGCGCGCTGCGCCAAAGCGTCTAGCCAAGCAATTGACAGCGTCCGAATAGCTATTCGGCAGCTGCTCCTTCTATATAAGGGATCGTCAGCGGACCGAGCGGCAAGACGGCGACGGACATATCGGACCCATACATCTTCGAAAGTTCAGCCAGCGTCCGTTCAATGCTGGAAGTCGGCTTGAACATCGCCTTGCGCACCGCCTCCTCCGGCAAAGACGAATGCACGTAAACGTCCGCCCATACTTGAATGACCGCCTGCTTCTGCACTTGCCACTGATCGAACAGTTGAAACGACGGATCCTCGATCATCGTCAAAATTTCCTGCGGCGTGCTGCGCATCTGCAATATTTTCGCGTAATTGCCATGATCGGGCAGCCCGTCGGCGCATTCCGCGGCGCAGAGGATCGCTCCTCCTTGCTTGACGATTTTGTGGGCGGCGCTCATCCCTTTCACCGCTTGATACAGATTCTGGTCGAGCGGATAGCCGGAATTCGTCGTAATGACGACGTCGAATCGACGGTCGCATCGGATCATCGCCTGCTCCTTCACGTACGCGCAGCCGGTCGCATGAGCTTGCTCCAACTCCCCGGCGAATACCGCCGTAATTTCTTTGGCGCTGTTCAATGCGACGTTGAGCATAAAGTCAGGCTTGCACATCGCATTGACCTCTCGGGCCATCTCCTGTAGCGGGTTGCCGTCAACGATGCCCCAGGTCGCCAGCGGGTGGCCGATCATGCGGGCGTTGTGGAACGTCTGGATCGTCTCCAATCCGGCGATCGCCGGCATGATGCCCTTGGGCCCGCCGGAAAATCCGGCGAAGAAATGCGGTTCGATAAATCCGGTGGCGATGCGGAAATCCGCCTCCACGTAATGTTTATTCAAATATACGCCACAGCCGAAACGGCTTTCGCCCAGCTTCACCAACTCGCCCGACTCCTGGCAATGATGATTGATTACGCGGACGCGATCGACGACTTCATCCCCCAGCATTTGCCGCAGTTCGGCCTCCGTCTGATCTCGATGCGTACCGGTGCCGTTAATAATCACGTAGTTATTCAGGGGGACGTGCGGAAGTTCCTCGATCAGCCACGGCACCAGCTTGTGATTGGGCGTCGGCCGTGTAATGTCGCTGATGACGATGGCCACGCGGTCCGTACTTTTGACCCGCTCGCGCAACGGCCCCGACCCGATCGGCCTGCGCAACGACTCAAGCACGGCGGCTTTCTCATCCGCCAGCCCTGCCGCATGCTGCGGCTCGACGACTACGGCCGACTCCGGCACCTCAATCTCCAAACCGTTCTTCCCGTAAGCCAAAGTAACTT
The DNA here is from genome assembly GCA_020697475.1 of Paenibacillaceae bacterium. GTDB lineage: Bacteria > Bacillota > Bacilli > Paenibacillales > NBRC-103111 > JAJFMO01. The sequence goes on from JAJFMO010000527.1 coordinate 1,435, forward strand.
TCATCCCACGTTCCCCTCCATATAAGAGCAATTAATAAGAAACGAAAAATTTAACCCTTATGATAGAATAAAGGAATAAACCGTTTTTTTCAAAAGGAGGCAAAAAACATGAGTCATCCGATCATCCCGCACTTGTGGTTCGACAAGGAAGCGAAGGAGGCTGCGGAATATTATTGCACCGTATTCCCGGATTCCCAGCTGTTGAACGTAACGATATTGAACAACACTCCCTCGGGAGACAGCCATGTCGTTTCGTTCCGCCTATGGGGGCAACCTTTCATGGCTATCTCCGCAGGGCCTTACTTCAAGATCAATCCATCGATCTCGTTTACGGTGAATTTCGATCCGTCCCGTGAGCCGCGTGCAAAGGAAATGATCGATGAAGTTTGGGGAAAATTGTCCGATGGAGGCATCGCGCTGATGCCGCTTGACAAATATCCTTTCAGCGAACGATTTGGCTGGATTCAGGACAAGTATGGAGTGTCGTGGCAGCTCATTCTGACGAACCCGAACGGGGAACCGCGGCCGACGATCGTAAATTCCATGCTGTTCGTGGGCGACAATTGCGGCAGAGCGGAGGAAGCGCGGGATTATTACTTGTCTGTCTTCCGGAATACGAAGCCCGGAGCCCTGTTCCGATATGGTGCCGGCCAAGAACCGGATAAGGAAGGGAACATCATGTTTTCCGACTTTATGCTGGAGAACAGTTGGTTTACGGCGATGGACAGCGCTCATGATCACAATTTTCAATTTAACGAGGCGGTATCCTTCGTAGTGAATTGCGATTCGCAAGAGGAGATTGATTATTATTGGGACAAGCTTTCGGCCGTACCTCAAGCGGAGCAGTGCGGTTGGCTGAAGGACAAATTCGGCGTTTCGTGGCAAGTTACCCCCAGCGTATTGGGCGAGCTGATGGGCAGAGGTACGCCGGAGCAACGCAATCGGGTAACGCAGGCGTTCTTGAAGATGAAGAAGTTCGATATCGCGGAGTTGCGTAGGGCTTTCGAAGGAAATTGAGTCAAAATTAACCCCCAGAGTGTAGCCTTGCTTCGAAGCTGATTCAGGTACTTTGCGGGGGCCCGAAAACCGAACAACCGGTCCTGTTCAGGACCGGTTGTTTGTGTATTTTATCAATGGCGAATATTCAGCAGGAATTTCTCACATGGATGTTGAATAACTAAAAAATGGGAAGAATTTTCCGGGATACTTTTTCGAAAGAAGGGTCAATATGCCTAGCTCACCTCGTGCTTTAATGACAACCATCTCTATTGCCTCTGCCATTATTCTTCTAGTGTATGGGTTTCTTCAAATATTTCCCGAACACGACGCAATGTGGGAACTTCCACGATTTCACTTCTACGTGATTTCCGCCACCCTTCTTTTTGCCACAATCAGTGCCTTGGCGATCGGGTGGACCGGAATACGGCTTCGGGACATGAATGTACTCTTTCTGGCATTAGCCATCATATCGTTGACCGGATTCTTCCTTATCCACGGGCTCACGACCCCTGGGTTCATCATTCCTGACCAGCACCATCTCGCAGGCGTTGCTTCACAAATCGCGATGACGGCATGCGCTATTTGGATTGCTCTCTCGACTTTGCATTCGGATCACCCCTTGATCCGCTATGTTTCGAAGCGCAGAAGGACTTTTATAGCAGGTTGGATGGCCATCATCGTCATCATGAATATTTTGGCGATCACCCGGCCTGACATCTCCGACTTCATACCTATCGATATCGAACCATTGAACTACGTGATCGGGCTTGTTAC
>JAJFMO010000528.1 GCA_020697475.1 Paenibacillaceae bacterium
GTTGTGGCTGCAAGTGTTAGCCCGCAAAGGGGTGCAAATCTCTTGGGGCTATTACTTCAAAGTCGGGATCATCTTAACCGTACCTACCTTGTTCGCTGTGCTCACGGCGCTTTATTTTTGGCTGCGTATCCTCGCTTAGCGGCTTCGTGGAAAAATCTATCCATTTTTCATAAAAGGCGGTTGAACCGATGAACTTATCCGAATTGCAGCAAGACGTTAAGCAAATTTGTGAACGGAAAGGGTGGGACAAGTCCACTATTGAGCAGCGGACGCTCTTCCTGGTGACGGAAATCGGGGAGGTGGCCCGGGAGGTGCTCGAGTTGTCGTATCATCCCGGCGCGGATACGGCGGAGCAGGTGAAAGAACGGCTCGGTCTGGAAATGTACGACGTCATCTGGAACTTATGCGAGCTCGCCAATAAGCTGGGGATTGACCTCGAACAGGCGGCACAGCAGAAGATACGGATCAACAAGGACCGGGTGTGGGAGTAACTTGAGGGGCGAATCCATGAAAGTCAATCTCATGAATATAACGATTTTCTGAAATCCCGGGGGGTTAGTCCGGTAACGCGTTTGAACGTTTTGGACAGATGATGCATGTCGGAAAATCCGCACATTTCCGCTATATCGGATAAAGTTAGAGCATCGTTCTTCAGCAGCTGCTGGGCTTGCTGGATGCGCAGGTGGAGCAAATATTGATGAGGTCCAATGTGGAACTGCTCTGTAAACAGAGCAGAAAAACGTGACACAGACAAGCTCGCTTGTTTGGCCATGTCCATAACTTGGATCGGTTCAGACAAATGCAACAGCAGGTATGGCGTTATCCATTGTAGCGAAGTTGTGCTGTCACGTGTCAAATTTTGAACGGTACTGTATTGTTTGAGCAAGCCAATTACCAACTCGGTTACGAGATGGCTAGCCTCCAATTGGCTGAACGGATCCCGATGTTGCCACAGTCCCACTGCCTTAAGCATCGTTTCCTTGGTTAAGGAAGGCTGCTGAGGTTGAACAATAACAGGCACATGAATGCCTTCATAATCGTTAAGCCTCGGCTGAAGCAGATCTAGATAAGGGGATAGATCGACAATACCATGAGGAACCCAAAACCCTTGTTCTCTCAGGGGATTATAAAATATATCAAAATGGATTAATGGGAAGACCAAATCCTCAGAAGCAAATAAATTATGAAGCTGGCCCGGCTGAATCAAAACAAATTGCCCCTCGTGCACTTCGTAAACCTCCTCTTCAATATGCAAGGCTCCCCTCCCTTCTTGCAAATAAATTAGCTGATAGTCGAGCAGCCTGCGTTCTTTGGGCTGAATCGGATGCTTTCGTTTACCGTACATCGCCCAACGAATGAAAGGTACAATTTGATTTTGAGAAATTGAGTCCAATATATGCAAGAAAATCCCTTCCTTCACCTATTCCAAGAACCAAGTTGTCAAGCATTATCGGGTTGATCAAGATATTTATACAAGTTATCAGCAAGATTACACAACGCTTTTCTACTCGACGCTAAGTATAATCGGAATGAGAAGGTAAAAGAAAGGGGGGAGCATTCATGACTAAGGTGAAAGAATCGGAAAAACAGCTTCAGGTGGTGGCGGAGACGGACGTGCTCGTTTGCGGCGGCGGTCCTGCCGGTTTTATAGCGGCGATTGCGGCGGCTCGCAACGGAGCAAGTACGATGCTCGTCGAAAGATACGGATTTTTGGGCGGCATGGCAACGGTTGGACTGGTAGGTCCGATCTCCAAATTTCGATGTAAAGGAGAGCTAATCGTAGGAGGGATTCCTTGGGAGTTTATTCAGAGGATGGAGCGGAATAACGGGGCAATTGCCGATCTGCCCAGCGGCAACATTCCTTTCGATCCTGAGGTGTACAAACTCATTGCCATGCAAATGGTCCGCGAATCGGGAGTGGATTTGCTCCTTCACGCTTATGTAGTGGGCTGTATCCAGGAAGAGAAGCAAGACGGGAAGTTGTCTCATGTAATCATTGAAAGCAAATCGGGCCGTCAAGCGATTCATGCCAAGATGATCATTGATTGTACCGGAGACGCCGATGTTGCGGCGCAGGCCGGGTTCGATTTCGAAAGAAGCAACTCTGAAGAAGGCGAAACCCAACCCATGACTCTGTACTTTAGAATGGGAGGAGTGGATACAGACCGGATAGACAAGCTGCTGATGTCGCATGACGATACGAAGTATGCGCATCAGCGAATGAAGGAAGCGCTAGCAAGAGCCCGGGCGGATGGGTTGCTCCCTAATTTCGGGGGTCCTTGGCTGGTCCATGGCAGTACGATTCAGAAGGGCGAGGTTTCAGCCAACGTGACGCGATTTCCAGGCAACGCCATCGATGTTAGAAGTTTGACGGAAGCCGAGTGTATGACTCGGGAAAACATGTTTCAATTAATTCCGTTCATGAAGGAGGTGCTGCCGGAATGGAAAGACGCTTACCTGATCTCTTCCAGCACTCAAGTGGGAATACGCGAGTCCCGCAGAATTAAGGGATTGTACCAGATGACTGCCGACGATATTTTAACTCCTCAACCGTTCCCCGACTCTGTTGGAAAAGGAGCCCATCCCATCGATATCCATTCCTCCAAGGACAATACCCAGCATGTCGTATTTGTTGAAGAACCTTACAATATCGCTTATCGTTCGCTCGTCCCGGTCGGTTCCGTCAACGTGCTTGTAGCGGGTCGATGCGTCTCGGCTACGAAAGAAGCGTTCGGCTCCATGCGGGTACAAGCCCAGTGCATGGCGCTCGGCCAAGCGGCGGGTACGGCCGCTGCACTTTGCGTCCGGCATGATTGCGCGGTTCATGGTTTGGACGGAGCTGAGCTTCGCGAAGTTCTCACCATTCAAGGTGCGATTGTTTAATAGTTTCAAAGTGAAGGAGCAGCGATATGAACGCCTCGAAAGCGAACAGCCTGTCTGTGACAGTCTTGAATCAGTCTGTTGTATGGGAGCCGGAGGAAGGGGACGTCATGACGCATATGGTATTTGGGCTTGCGGTCACCGCGCGGGGAACTATCTGTGCATTTGCCGAATCCAGAATTTATTATTCCGACGACGGAGCCCATAATTTAGTGTTGAAACGAAGCATTGACGGCGGGTTAAGCTGGGAACCGGTGATATTCATTGAACGCAGCGTGGATGGAGAGTGCTGGGCGAATCCAACAGCGATCACGGATCGTGTGACAG
>JAJFMO010000050.1 GCA_020697475.1 Paenibacillaceae bacterium
GGCGGCGAGAATATCCCCGCTTAAAGACGACAAATACAAACAGGTATTCGGTGCGGATTTGTCAACACTCAAGGGCAAGAATGTAGCCGCGATTTTCAAAAACAAATTCGGTTTGAACGCCTTGCCGACGCAATTTGACGACTTAATGAAGACTGTGATCAAGAACGCTTCCGCCAAGTACAACGCCGGCGGCACCGATGTCAACTCGATCCTGCGCGAGGCGGAGGAGCTGGCGAATCAGCAGATCGCCACGGCGCTGCAGGGCGGCAAGTAAGGGAAAGGCAGAAGGAGAGAGTCATGGTTAACTGGTTTCGGACAGGGAAATTTCGCAAATTGGATAGTGTCGACCCGTTGCAGGTCATGGTGTGCGGCTACGAGCAGTGTGTGCCCGGGAAGGTGAACGGTCCCATCGCCAAAGACAGGTATTCGCTACATTACATCCATAGCGGCAAAGGTATTTTTCAGATGAACGGGCAATCGTATGAGCTCTCGGCCGGGCAGGGGTTTCTCATTGTTCCGAACCAGATTGTCCGCTACGAGCCGGATGACCACGATCCTTGGAGCTATTCATACATCGGATTTCAAGGGTATAAGGCAGATTTCTTTCTGCGCCAGGCGGGTCTCTCGCTCAATCAACCGATTTTCGAGGCGAAATCCGAAGCTTTGGTCGAATGCTTTGCCCGGTTGGGGGAGATCCAGACGTCTCGCCTGGCGAAAATATTGCGCTTCACATCGACACTCTATCTGATTCTGTCTTGTCTGATCGACCAATCTCCCGTCGACTCGGGTTCCCGGCACGACAGCAAACAACTGTATATCCAGTCAGCCATCGATTATATAACCGACCATTACGCGAACCCAATCTCCATCGCCGATATCGCCGAGCATATCGGGCTTGATCAAAGCTATCTCGGCGCGATTTTCAAAAACCAGGTGCAAATGACGCTGCAGCAGTTCCTGATCCAGTATCGGATCGAACGGGCCTGTGCGTTCATGGAAGCGCGCCAGCTGACGATTAACCAGATTGCGCGATCGGTGGGCTACGAGAATACGTTGTCGTTCTCGCGAACGTTCAAGAAGATCAAGGGGGTTTCCCCCTCGGAATACCGGGCATCGATGAAAGGTTAGGGAGGAAGAGGCATATGGCGAAATCGAACAGGCCGAACATCGTCTTTCTGTTGAACGACCATCAGGCGTATTATCGCCACGGTTGGGACGGCGGGGCAAAAGTGCTGCGTCCGCACTTCGAGAAACTCGCGCAGGAAGGCATTGAGTTTCAACGGGCGTATACGGCCACCCCGCTGTGCGGCCCCGCTCGCCGGACGATGTTGACAGGGTTGTACCCGCACCGCCACGGGGAGATCAAGAACGATTACGGGCAACCGTACAAGCACGAGATTTATTTGGATTTGCTGGCCGAGGCGGGCTATCGGAATTTCTATTACGGCAAGTGGCATGCCGGTGAAGGCACCGCCCTCGACCACGGTTGCGAAGGCTTTAATTACACCAGCTACAACAATCCGTATACGAAACCGGAATACAAGGAGTACTTGAAAAAGCATAACTTGCTTGAACCCGAGGTGTTAATCGAACATAACTTCGCCAACACATGGATGGAGGACGAGTTCGGCTTCGGGCTATCGGACGGGAAAGTACACAGACAGGATAAAAAATGGTGCAACGAACACGCCTCCGGCATTCTGCTCACTCCGAAAGAAACCCATGAAGCGTTCTTCCTTGCCGATCTGGCAGTGGAGAAGCTGAAAGAGCTGGCGGCTTCCACTGCTTCCAAAGCTACCGGCGTTTCCGACGCTTCCAACGCCTCTGGCACTTCCGGCGAGGGTCAGCCGTTTACGTTGCGCGTTGATTTCTGGGGCCCGCACCCGCCTTACTTCCCTACCCAAGAATACGTGAGCATGTACAACCCGGCGGACATCCTTGAATACGGCAGCTTCCGTGACGACCTGCAAGGCAAACCGCAAATCTACCATCACGAAAATAACAAAGGGATCAGCGAAGACGGGGAACTGATCATACCGAACCCGCTCCCGTGGAGCGAATGGCAGCAAGTTCTGTCCCGTTGCTATGCGCAAATTACGCTGATGGATGAGGCTGCCGGTCGGATCATTCAGGCGCTTGATGAGTTCGGATTTGCCGATAACACGATCGTCATCTGGACGACCGACCACGGCGACGCCGTCGCTTGCCACGGCGGGCACTTCGACAAAAGCGCCTACATGCCGGAGGAGGTGATTCGCATTCCGCTCGCGATTCGCTATCCCGGGCATATTCCGGCTGGACAGGTGAGCCAAAGTCTGGTGAGCAATATCGATTATGCGCCGACGATGCTCGATGCGGCCGGGCTGTCATTCAGCGCTCCGGTCGACGGCACAAGTTTGCTGCCGCTTGCCAGCGGGCAATCCAGCGACTGGAGGGATGCGGTCGTGTCCGAGACGCACGGACATTTGATCGACTTCTTTGGCCGGGCGTTCATTACGGATAATTACAAGTACGTCTATAATGAAGGCGACTTGGACGAATTGTACGATCTTGAGCAAGACCCTTACGAATTGGTCAATCTGATTGGCGATGAGAAGTATCGCGAGGTACACGGGCAACTGGAACGGAGATTCTCCGAGTGGCAAGCGGCATCTGGCGACAAGCGTAGCAAGTAAAGCAAGTAAATCAAGGGGAGAGGAGTTGTGCGGAAATGACAGTTTCAGTGACGGTAACACCGACGGGGAAAGAGGTTTCGCCGCAAGAGCGCATTGTCGTCCAGTTTCAAGCGAAGATGGAGGCCGGGGTGGCGAATTCCATCCGCGTGACGAGGAATGGATGGGAGGATGGGCCGAACCCGGGGGAATCGATCCAAGGGGAGTGGTCCACGGAGGATGGTCTTTCCTTTATGTTTACTCCTGCCGAGCGATTGCAGCCGGGATCGCTGACGGTCATTCAGTTGGCTTCATCGATTCGAAGCCAGGATGGGACGGCGCTCGATCCGGCGTGCCTGCTGCATTCCTTCCTTGTCGATGACGGTGTGCACTATGGCGCGAAAGAAATGTTGCTGCCATGCATCAAGACAGCGAATCAAGGCACACATCTCATTCCCATGCATCTGACCGTTCCTTCCTCCGGCGGTCCTTTTCCCGTGATGTTCTGGGTGCATGGGGGAGCATGGCGCGGAGGGACGCCCGAGAAGTCCGAGGTGCAATCCGGCAATCAGGCGGCATACTTGGCGGATCATCTGGGTATCGCAATAGCAAGTGTCGCATACCGGTGTAAGGGCTCGGCGGGTAATTTTACCCAAGCGCTGGAAGACGTCATGGACGCCGTTCAGTATGTGCGGGATCATGCGGACGAATACGGGATCGACACCAGGAGAATCGGTTTGTACGGCGGTTCCGCAGGAACCCCGTTGTCGGCGCTGGCCGCTCAGCGGACGCCGGAGGCTGATTTGTATATCGGCTATAACGGGATTTACGATCTTGTACCTTTGGGCCAAATGGTTGCAGTCAAACACAACGATTACGGGCTGACAAATCCGTCGGTTGAAGCAAATTCGGCGATTTATCACTTGAAACCGAACCCTCCGCATACTTTGCTGCTGCATGGAACGAACGATCAAGCGGTCAGCCCGCAACAAAGCGCGAAATATGTTGAAGCGGTTCAAGCGGCGGGCGGGCATGCCCAGTTGCTGATGTACAAGGGGGAAGGCCATGCCTTCTTCAATGTAGGCCGACGTATGGAGCTTCCCACTTTGTACGAAGTGAAACAGTTTATTAAGCGAGTTTGGGAGATTCGAGAGAAGTAACGACTTTGGGGCTATTTTTTATGCAAATACGGGTATAACTCGAGGCTGGAGAAAAGTCGTCACGGGTACTTTTCTTGTTATATTAAGGATGATTCGTATTCTGACCTAATCCGGAGGAGAGTTTGGCATGGGGGCATATGTGAAAATCGGCATGATGTTGTGCATTCTCTTTGCGATGATTGTCAGCGGTTGTTCCAAGGACAGCGAAGGCGAAGCCGTATCAACAAAGAAAGAAGCGGCTGCGCAAATTTCCGATTCGGCCTTGAACAAGCCCGTCAAGCTGACCATGTACATGCATAATGGATTTTCGGAAGATTGGACAAGCAAGAACGTTCTCGATCCGCTGAAAAAGAAATTTCCGCAATTGACCGTCGATGTCGTATATAAAGCCACTGACGGTTCCATCAGCGATCTGATCGCTGCCGGCAACATTCCCGATCTGTTCTTCATCAGCACGACACAATTCGGGGAGTATTGGGACGCCAACGTGTTGCAGGATCTGAACGAGCTGATCAAGAAGCATCAATTCGATGTGGGCAAATACAATACAGACGTCATGAACGCGATCCGTTTATGGGACGACCAGGGCCATGTCTATGCGCTCCCGCACTCCATGAATTTTTCCGCCTTGTATTACAATACCGACATTTTCGATAAATTCGGGGTGCCATACCCTCCTGATGGAATGACGTGGGACGACGCTGTAAAGTTGTCTAACAAGATTACCCGCACGGTCGACGGAATGGCTTATGTCGGTATGGATTTTCAGGCGCCAGGTGTAGCCGGGCAATTGACGTTGCCCTTCGTCGATCCAAAGACGAACACGGCTATGCTCGAGCTCGACGGGTATAAGAAAATCGCCCAACTGGCCAAGGACTTGTTCAAATCGCCCGAGTACGACAAGCGCAAAGGGCCGAAAGCCACGTTCATCACCGACCGCAACCTTGCGATGTATCCGTTCTACTCAGACGTTCCGCTGTGGGTGGAAGATCTGTTGAACCAAGGCGTCGATTTCCGGTGGGATATGGCGACGATCCCGACGTTCAAGGAGCGCCCCAACATCGCCTTCCAAGTCGATTCGTTCGACCTGCTGATCTCGCGCAACAGCAAAAATCAGGATGCTGCATTCGAGGCGATCGCCTATCTGCTCAGTCCCGAGCCCCAGACGGAATTTACCCGCAACGGTCAGCTGTCGGCGCTGAACGATCCGGCAATCAACAAAAACTACGGGGCCAACTTGAAGTCGATGCAAGGCAAACATATGGAAGCGATCTTCAAGGTGAAGCCGGCGCCCAACTTTATAGTGACGAAGTACGACAATCTGGTCAAGACACAGCTGAACATGGCGGTCAAGAGTGCGGAGAACGGGTCCGTCGACATCAACACGGCGTTTCGAGTAGCGAATGAAACAGCCAACAAGAGCATTCAAGATGCAGCCAAGTAGAATAATGAACGACATGAAAATGTTTTAGAGGATGTGAGCGCAATTGTTCGGTCGGTTCAAATGGCGGGCAGCGGCCTCTTGGCTGCTTGTGGCGGCTCTCGCGTTTTCCTTGATCGGATGCAAAGATTCCGGGACGAAGACGGACGAAGAAGCCTCTCCCACGGATTCGAACAGCTTGGCTGCGATAAACTCCGTCACAGATTCCACTGCGGCTCCCGTTCCAACGGGCAAGGCACAGGCGGTGCGACCATTTAGTGACAATATGTACGGGACGTGGAATTACAGCGTCGGCGGCGGCAAGGTACCGGATCTAAGCAAATATCCGTATATACGAGGCAGTTTCCTCACATTCCGCTGGAGCCAGTTGGAGCCGCAGGACGGCAAGTTCAACTGGACGCTGTTCGACAGTGCTGTCGCCAAGTACGCCGACGCAGGCTTGTATTTGCAGTTGATGGTCTGGGTCGGACCCGACACTCCGGATTGGGTATATGCCAAAGGCGTGCCGAAGGTGACGACCAACAACGAGAAGAATGAGGCGCTCGGCAGGCATCTCGGTTGGGTGTACCCGTATTATTTGGACGAAAAATACGAGGTTTATTTCCACCGCCTGATCCAGGAGGTCGCCGCGCATATCGATACGTTGCCGCCGCGTTCACGCAAGGCGATCGTGTCGATGCAAACGGCGGAAGGGACGACCGGCGACGAAGGCCCATATAAAGGGATCGTCAAGGACAACAAATACTCCATCTCCGATTCGGATTGGCTGGCGTTCAAGCAGAGGGCGTGGGAACTGTGGTATTCGCAGTACAAGGGGAAAAGTCCGCCGATCAAGCTGTTGATCAACCAAGGCAATGACGGGCAGTACGAAGAGTGGCTGAACGAACATATGCCGGATATTTGGCGTAAAGTTGGACACGTCGGGCACGGGTATCAGTTGAACTCAGAGCAAGAGCAGCTGGCGCTGTTCGGCGATAAGCTGAATAACCCGTTGCCAAACGGCGAGTATGTGCGCTTCCGCAGCGAAGTGGCCGACCTGGATTTGGCTAAGTGGTTCACCGAAGCGCCGATTTGGAACTCGTATTGGCTAAACTTGTTCAATTTGCATTTTGGCACGGACATTTTGCAATGGAATCTGATTTCCGACAAGTACGAATTTTCCGAAGCAGGATTTGAGTTTTATAACAAATATGCCGGGTTCAAAGATCCATCCAAAGCGCCTGGCGCGTTCATCGCGTTGCGTGACGGGCTGGATGCGGCGGATACGTGGAGGTTTCCCGAAGACAAATACGGTCAGGCGGAACAGCGCAATCAAGAACGTTTCGTGAATATCGCCAAGGATTTCGCCGAATTCGGGGCGAAGCAAGAGGATCCCAAGGGCGGGGTGGGCGGAACGATGGCGCAGCGAAGAACGGAGGGGATGAACGATGTCGGCTGGACGATGGTCGACGGGAACTATGAGCGTTACTTAACCCAGATTGATCCGCTCGGCACGAGCCAAGGTTACTGGCGTGTCGGTCCGCTGGACCAGCCGTACGGGCGATTTGCCCGCGGCTTTGACAAGGACGGCGGCAAGACGGCGATGTACTTCGATCTGAACGATCGCTTCTACAACGATGCGACGCCGAAAGAAGGGCGCCAAGCAACGTTGCGCGTGGTCTATTATGACAAGGGCAACGGAAAGTGGGCGCTCAAATTCGATGCGGCCGGCGACCCGGGGAAAGTCGCGATGACCGTGCGAAATACCGACTCCGGGCGTTGGAAGGAGCAAACGGTCGTCGTGAAGGACGCCAAGCTTAGCAACGGCGGACAGCGCGGGGCGGATTTAACGCTGGAATATATAAGCGGCGACAATACTTTATTTCATATGGTGGAGCTTACGCGGTAAGATTGTTCTGAATAGAAGGAGGAGAAAGGAAATGGCAAATAGCCTTAAGCCTGACAAGAACGTTCTCGTGATCATGTGCGACCAATTGCGCTACGATTCACTGGGATTTACCGGCAATCCGTACGTCCATACTCCGAATCTGGACAGGTTGGCGAAGATGAGCGTCGTATTCGATAAATGCTTCACGTCGAGCCCGGTTTGTTCCCCGGCCAGGCACAGTTTGGCGACCGGGAAGTATCCGCATGCTCACGGGGTATTGCAAAATCAGATGAGTGCCACTGCAGGGCTGCGAACGATCGGCCATGCCGTGGAACCCCTTGGTTACCGGCGCTTCCATCTTGGGCATATGCATTGGCGCATGGACAATCATGGCTATGAGCCGTTAGCCTGCCCGCACCTGGACGCCGGCCAAATTTCCGCAGCGGCGAATAAACGGGCGGAATGGGAAGGCAACTCCCATACCCGGCGGACAACGGCAGGCCCAAGCCCGAACCGGCTGGAGGAGAAATGGGGGTATCAGGTTGCCGTCGAATCGATTCGCCAAATTACGGAAGCGGTGGAGCAAGGGCAGCGCTTCTTAAGCTGGACGAGCTTTACCGAACCGCATCCGCCATTTTATCCACCGAAAGAACTGTATGAGAAGTACGACCAATCCGAACTGCCGCTCCCGATTTCTGTCCCTGCCGACGCGCCGGCGCCTCATTCCTCCATTGCCCGCAAGCAGAAAGAATGGGCGCATCTGACGAGTGTGGAGCACCGGCAGATGAAAGCCGGCTATTACGGGATGATCGAGACGGCCGACCGGTACGTCGGGATGATGCTGGACATGATGGATCGTTTGAAATTATGGGAGAATACGCTGCTCATCTTTACATCCGACCATGGCGATCAAATGGGGGATCATCAGATGTTTATGAAGTTCGTCTTGCGCGAAGCGTCCGTTCATGTCCCGCTCATGATCTGCGCGCCTGGGGTGGAGCCGGGACGCCGACAGCCACTCATCGAGCATGTCGATCTGTTCCCGACGATCTGTGACTATGTCGGTGCAGAGCCGGGGGAGAGGCTGCATGGCAAGTCGTTGTGGCCGCTGCTGCATAACGCGGAACCTCCGTCCGACTGGCGTACCGCTGTGTTTAGCCAAATCGGCACGCATCGGATGATTCGGACACAGGAGTGGAAGTTGAACGAATACGACGGCGAACCGGGCGAATTGTATCATTTGAGCGAAGACCCGGATGAGCTTTATAATCTGATCGGGGATTCCCGGTGGAACGAAGTGGCCGAATCGCTGCACAGATTGATGCTCGAACGGGTCGCGACTTGCCAATAAGTCCATTCATTGTTTTCAGGAGGAAGGGTAAACATGACTCAGCCGCTAAAAGCAACGATGTTCGTCGACAGAAGAATGACGATTGCCGAAGTGGATAAACGCATCTACGGCAACTTTATCGAACACCTGGGAAGAGCCGTCTACGGGGGCATCTACGAACCGGATCATCCGACGGCTGACGAGGACGGGTTTCGCCGCGACGTGATCGAGCTGGTGAGGGAGTTAGACGTGCCGATCATCCGTTATCCCGGCGGAAACTTTGTTTCCGGATATCGCTGGGAAGACGGTATCGGCCCCCGAGATCAGCGGCCGCGCCGGTTGGAATTGGCTTGGAAATCGATTGAGACGAATGCGGTAGGCACGAACGAGTTCGCCGCATGGACTCGCAAAGTGAACTCGGAAGTGATGATGGCGGTCAACCTGGGAACACGGGGGATCGAGGATGCGGCGAACTTGCTGGAATACTGCAATCACCCCGGCGGTACTTATTGGAGCGATCTGAGAATTGCCCACGGAGTGAAGGAACCGCATCGGATCAAGACGTGGTGTCTCGGCAACGAGATGGACGGCCAATGGCAGATCGGCCACAAGACGGCGGATGAGTATGGCCGGCTTGCTCAAGAGACGGCTAACGTCATGCGGATGATGGATCCGGCACTGGAGCTGGTCGCTTGCGGAAGTTCTAATACCCGCATGCCCAGCTTTCCACAATGGGAAGCGACCGTACTTGAACATACATACGATTCAGTGGACTACATCTCGCTTCATTCCTACTTTGGCAACAGCCAGAACGATGCTCCGAACTTCCTGGCCAAATCGTTGGAGCTTGACCGCTTCATCCGCACTATCGTCGCGACTTGCGATTTCGTGCAAGCGAAGAAGCGCAGCAAGAAGAAGATGATGCTGTCGTTCGACGAATACAACGTCTGGTACCGCAACCGCGCCAATAAGCTGAAAGAACGGTGGCAGGTCGCGCCTGAATTGCTGGAAGAGCCGTACAACCTGGAAGACGCGCTGCTCGTCGGCTGCATGCTTATTACGTTCCTGAAACATGCGGACCGCGTAAAGATGGCCTGCATGGCTCAACTCGTCAACGTCATCGCCCCGATCATGACCGAAACCGGCGGCCGGGCATGGCGACAAACGATTTTTTATCCTTACTTGCATGCTTCCCGCTATGGACGTGGAATCGTTCTGCAGCCTGTGGTTGATTCCCCGAAGTACGACAGCGCCGAATTTTCGGATGTGCCGTACCTGGAATCCGTCGCCGTGTTCAACGAGGATGCGGAGGAGTTGACGATCTTCGCAGTGAATCGCAGCTTGGAAGATGCCTTGCAGTTGAGCTGCGATGCGCGCAGCTTTGCCGGGTTCCGCGTCCTTGAGCATCTCGTGCTGGAGCATCCCGACTTGAAGGCGGGCAACACGGCGGAGCGCGAGTCGGTTATGCCGCATAATCGGGGGGACGCGCAAGTTCGCGACGGAATCGTGGAAGCGCAGCTTCCTAAACAATCGTGGAACGTCATTCGATTGAAGAAAGCGGAAGCGTAGAATGAGGCAAGAGCGTGGACGCAGGGGCGACCCTGTATCCACGCCCTTATTTTAAAGCGGTGTTTTTACACCTTGTTGATTTCGTGCAGGCTTTCGATTCGCTTATACGCGAATCGAAAGCCGCCGTACGGTGTAATATTCCTCCAGGCTGTATTTCGAGCAGTCTTTGCCGATGCCGCTTTCTTTCACACCCCCATGGGGCAGATGCACGGCGTAATACGGCTCGTTGACGCTGACGCTGCCCGCTTCCAGCCGCTCGGCCAACTCGAACGCGTCTTTCAACGATTCGGTGAACAAATAGGCGGCCAAACCATAGGGCGTATCATTGGCCAGGTTCACGACTTCGTCGCGTTCGGTGAACGATTGCACCGTTAGTACCGGGCCGAAAATTTCTTCACGGCATATGTCCATCACCGGAGTAACCTGGTCGATCACGGTCGGCAGCAAATAGTATCCCTTCGCAGGTGACACAGGCGCCCGCCCCCCGATGATCAGCTTCGCTCCTTGGGCTACGGTGGATTCAATGAGCCTGAGCACCCGCTCCCGATCGCCCGCGGAAATCAGCGGCCCCATCTGCGCCCCAGGCTCGCGCCCTGCGCCCAAACGGATTTGCTCCGCACGATCGGTGACGGTGGAGAGGAAGGCGTCATGCACATCCCGGTGCACATAGACCCGGTTCGGGGAGACACAAACTTGGCCCGCATTCGTAAATTTCAAATCGACGAGCTGCTTCGCCGCATTGTCCAAATCGGCGTCCTTCATCACGATGAACGGCGCGTTGCCGCCCAACTCCAATGAGAAATGCTTGATCGAGGTGGCGGACTGACGAATGAGCTCGCGCCCGGTTTCGCTTGATCCAATTAATGTGATCATCTTCGGGACGGAGCTTGTATTCCAGGCGTCGCCGATTTCTTGACCCGACCCTGCGACAATATTAAACACCCCGGCCGGGAAGCCGATTTTTTCCGCGATTATGCCGATATATAAGGTGGCGAGCGGGGTTTTGCTCGACGGCTTCAGCACGCAACTGCATCCCGAGGCAAGAGCGGGTCCGAGTTTATATCCCAAGTTCAGTAGCGGGAAGTTCCAAGCCAAATATCCGACGACGACCCCAAGCGGTCGATATTGGATCAGGTGGCGGAAATTCCCGTCGTAATCCGGAAGGATCGAACCGTTCAACCGTTTGGCTTCTTCCGGAAAATAGTTTAGGCATTGTATCAGCATCCCATAGTCGTACTCAGCATTATCGAGAGGTTTGCCGGTTTCCGCCATCAGCA
>JAJFMO010000529.1 GCA_020697475.1 Paenibacillaceae bacterium
GGGAAGAATCGCTTGCCCAGCCTCGACCACGCACACTGCATCGGGTGTCACCGAAACAAGTGTAGGTGCAACCCCGCCCGTATACTACCTGATAGGGTATAATGTGGGTTCGTCGTCGAGAGAATGGAATAGGTGTCCTTTTTAAACATTGAAGGAGGAAACGGAAGTTGAGCAACAAAAAATTAGCGAGATCGGTGTGGGTTGGCGCGCTTGCATTGTTGTGCATAGTCGCCGCATGCGATCGCGGAACGACGTCCGGCTCGCCCAACGAGGCGAAAGGCGATCCGTCCGGCAATCCTGGCGCCATCGCCCCGCCCGCCGATTCGAACACCAATCCGTCCAAGGAGGGATCGCGTGTGGCCATTACGCGCCAAACGCTGCAAGACGCTGTCGTTGTGGCGGAAGATACGTTGAAATTCGCCCCGGCCGGCAGCGCGCTGGGTACGTATCCTGCTGCCGATAAGCAAGAGTTCCAGAAAGCGGTAGACTCAGCCAAGGCGGCACTGCCAGCAGGGAAGACCCCTGACAGCGAACTCGCTTCCGTTTACGACACCTTGCAGAACGCATTCAACAAATTTCGCCAATCCCGGCATTCCGCCGATTTGACCGTCACTCTGGACGCCGGCAAGCCGCTTCTGGACAAGCCGATCAACCGGCATACGATGGGGTTTAATGCGATTCCTTTTTACCTCACCGACGATGTTCGTCCTTGGATTATCCCCTACCTGCAGCAGCTGAGGACGGGAATTATGCGTTACCCCGGGGGTGAAGTGGCGTCTTTCTTCCATTGGGATTATCCCGACGTATCGAGCAAGGAATCGAAGCTGGACGTGTGGGACCCGCAAGTCAACGCCGCTAAATACAAAAACCCGAAGACGAAAAATATGACGATCGACGAATTCATGGAGTTCTGCCGTCTGATCGGGGCGGACCCGGCTGCGGGCGTGAACATCGAGTCCGGGGTCAAGTGGAACCGGGTGCAGGACAGCGTGGACGAGGCCGTGCGCAACTTGAAATATACGATGGACCGCAAGTACCCGATCACGTACTGGTACATGGACAACGAGTCGTACCTTGACAGCCCGTCCAACCATGTGTTTATGAAGGTCGACGAATACGCCAAGTATGTCAATCAGTTCTCGTCGGCGCTCAAAGCGGTCAATCCGAACATCAAGACGGTCGTCAACTGGCATCCCAACAATCATACCGAGTGGAAAAGGTTGTTTGAGCTGGCGGGCAGCGAAATCGATGTGGCTGAGAAGCATCAGTATTGGAGACATAATTCGGGGACGTATGCGAAATGGATGTACCAGAACCCGTTGACGGTCTATACGGACGATACCAAACGCAGAAACAAGCCGTACGAAGAACAACTGGGCGTGTTCAGGCAAGTGATTGACGAATCTTTTCCCGCGGATCGGAATGTTGAGATCGGCATTCTGGAGTGGAATATCGGAGGCAAGCAGGCTGAGCCGATGTCGCCTTTCCAGATCGGTCTGGTGCAGGTGCAGATTTTGGCGCAAATCATCAAGGGCGGGGTCGACTTGACGACGATGTGGCCGCTCAACTGGCCGGGGCTCGATGACAAGACTTTGGTCGATTCGAAGACGAAGAAGGCGAATCCGGATTTCGAGATGTTCAAGCTGGTTTCCAATGTGATGGGGCAAAAGGTCGTCGCAGCGGACAGTAACCTGCCGTACGTTTATACGCTGGGCACGGCGGCGCCGTCGGGCGAGAGCGCGACGCTGTTCCTGATCAACAAGACGGAGGAGGGCGTGACGACTCCGGCGACGATCAACTTGGCGAATTTGAAGCCGAAAGAGATCAATGTTGTGACGGTGACGGTGGATAAATTGACGGATGATAAGGCTGTTGTGAAAAGGTCGTCGCTGCCGGCGGCTGCCGACGGGGCGAGCTGGAAGGTCGAGCTGCCTCCGCATTCGTTCACGGCGATCACGTTCGGCGTGAACAAGGACGGGCTGCGCGCCGACATCGCCAACGCGAAGCAGATGGATGCCTACGGCACGCAGGTGAAATCGGCTGACGCGCTGCGGCAGGCAACTGCCGATGCCGAGAAGGTCGTAAACGACGCGGCAGCGACTCAAGCAAAGGTTGACGAGCAAGTGACGAAGGTGCAGGGCGCAATGGCGAAGTTCGCCGCCGAGGCGTACGGCAAAGGCTACGGTGGCAACGGTTGAGGAACGCGAATAGAACGGAGCTGCTTCGATGATTTACGTCAAGCCGGTGGATGTTGAAACGTGGGGAAAATGCATCGAACTTTCCAACGGGAAGATCAAATTATTAGCCACAATCGATTTTGGGCCCCGGATTATCCGTTATGGGTTTGTGAATGAACCTAATGTGTTTTTCGAAGACACCGTTCGCAAAGCCGCAAATCAAGGCAAGATATATCCGGTTTACGGCGACGAAAAATGGAACCTGTACGGCGGACACCGCTTGTGGACCAGCCCAGAGTCCATCCCGAGGACTTATTACCCGGATAACCAAAGCGTTGAATGGGAGACCATGGAGCGCGGAGTTCGCCTGATCGCCGCAGAGGAAAAGTGGAACCAACTGCAAAAAACGATGGAAATCCAGATGGACAGAGCAACCGGCGCTATAGCGATCCGGCATTCGATCACGAACAAAGGCCCATGGCTCGTGGAATTCGCGGTTTGGGCGGTAACGGCCGTGCGGCCCGGTGGATGCGTTGTCGTCCCGCTTCCAAGAGGTGGGACCGTCAACCAAACGAAAATTTATGAACCGGATCTGTTCCTATCCATCTGGCCTCATAGCCGATTGAACGATCCTAGAGTGCATTGGGGAGAGAAATTCATTACCGTCAAACAAGCCCGATGGGAGAGACCGTTCAAGTTCGGCTTCAACAATGCCCACGGGTGGGCGGCCTATTTCAACGAGGGGAATGTGTTCGTCAAATCGTATACGCACAACTCGAAAGGTACATATCCCGACGGCGGCGTATCGTGCGAAACCTATGTTTGCGATCGTTTTGCCGAGCTTGAGACACTTGGGGAACTGGAGAAGGTGCATCCCGGGGAAACGATTCATCATCTGGAAACCTGGAATTTGTATCGAGGTGTGGAACTGCCTGCAAATCTGAAGGAGGACGAATTGGAAAATTTGCTTCGGGTCTATATGAAATAAGACTTACAGCGGGAGGGAAATGGATGGACACATACGAT
>JAJFMO010000051.1 GCA_020697475.1 Paenibacillaceae bacterium
GCTGACGGTCAATTATGAAGAAAGGCTGTACGCGGTAGGCAAGATTCCCGGCGGCTTCATCAAGCGGGAAGGGCGCCCGAGCGAGAAAGCGATTTTGGCCGGTCGATTGACGGACAGGCCTATTCGTCCTCTGTTCCCCGAAGGGTTCCGCAACGATGTGCAAATCGTCGCGATGGTCATGAGCGTCGATCAAGAATGCACGCCGGAGATGGCTGCAATGATCGGCACATCGGCTGCGCTCAGCATCTCGGACGTGCCATTTAATGGCCCGGTCGGCGGTGTGATCGTCGGCAGAGTGAACGGCGAATTCGTTATCAATCCGACGACGGAGCAAGCGAAGGAAAGCGACATTCATCTCGTCGTCGCCGGAACGAAAGACGCGATCATGATGGTTGAAGCCGGTGCGCAGGAAGTGCCCGAGGAAGTCATGCTTGAGGCGATCATGTTCGGGCATGATGAAATCAAGAAGCTTGTCGCATTGCAGGAAGAGCTTGTCGCCATTGCAGGCAAACCTAAAATGGAAGTGAAGCTCCACGAAGTGAATGCGGAGATCAGCTCGGCCGTTCGCGCTTATGCGTCGAGCCGTATGGTCGAAGCGATCCGCGTCGAAGAGAAGCATGCGCGCCAAGAGGCTATGGACGCTGTCGAACAGGACGCGATCGCTCATTTCGCTGCAGAATATGCCGCAACACCGGAGAAGATTAACGACGTTAAAGAAGTGTTGCACGACATCGTGAAAGAGGAAGTGCGCCGCTTGATCACGCACGACAAAATTCGTCCCGACGGCCGGAAGCTCGATCAGATCCGCCCGATCGAATGCGACGTCTCCCTGCTTCCACGCACTCACGGTTCCGCCTTGTTCACCCGCGGCCAGACACAGGCGTTAAGCATATGTACGCTAGGCGCGCTTGGCGATGTGCAAATTTTGGACGGGCTCGACTTGGTCGAATCGAAGCGATTCATGCACCACTATAATTTCCCGCCGTTTTCCGTCGGCGAAGCCAGACCGTTGCGCGCACCGGGCAGACGCGAGATTGGCCATGGAGCGTTGGGCGAGCGGGCGTTGGAACCGATTTTACCGTCTGAGAAAGATTTCCCATACACGATTCGACTCGTCTCCGAGGTGCTCGAATCCAACGGTTCGACTTCGCAAGCGAGCATCTGTGCAAGCACAATGGCGATGATGGACGCAGGCGTTCCGATCAAAGCGCCGGTAGCCGGCGTTGCGATGGGCTTGATTAAGGACGGGGAACATTTTTCCATCTTGACCGATATTCAAGGGATGGAAGACCATCTGGGCGACATGGATTTCAAAGTTGCCGGCACGGCCAAAGGCGTAACCGCGTTGCAGATGGACATCAAGATCGACGGGATCGATCGCGCCATTCTTACCCAATCGTTGGAGCAAGCCAAGCACGGCCGGATGTTCATCCTTGGCAAGATGCTTGATCGGATCCAGAAGCCGAATGAGCAGTTGTCGCAGTATGCGCCGAAGATCATTACTATCTTTATCAATCCGGATAAGATCCGCGATGTGATCGGGCCAGGCGGCAAAATCATCAACAAAATTATCGAGGAAACCGGCGTGAAGATCGACATCGAGCAAGACGGCAGCGTCTTTATTTCGTCTGCGGATTCGACGATGATCGAGAAGGCCAAGCAAATCATCGAAGGCATCGTTCGCGAAGTGGTGATTGGCGAGACTTACCTCGGCACCGTCAAGCGGATCGAGAAGTTCGGCGCGTTCGTGGAAGTATTGCCGGGCAAAGAAGGTTTGGTTCACATTTCGCAGCTTTCGAACGAGCGGGTCGGCAAAGTCGAAGACGTTGTCAAGCTCGGAGACAAAATTACGGTGAAAGTGACCGAGATCGATAATCAAGGCCGGGTTAACCTGTCCCGCAAGGCGACGCTGCCAGCGCAAGCGGCAACGACAAACCAATAAGGCGCAGCGCCGGTACACTATCACAATTATGGAAAGAGACCAGATCTTAGTCTGTCTCTTTTTTATTTTCTACCTCATATCCTTGTCCTTCCCGGCATATCATGTGGTGTAACGAATAGCCTCTTAAAGGAGCTGTACCCCGTTGCCCAAGCGTTGGATGGTCTTAATCGCGACGTTCATCGGGACATTGGCGATGATCCAGTTGTCTCCGATCTATACGTATATTGCGTCGTTGAAGCAGGATTCCGCCGTTCAGGCGGTTTCGGTGTTTATGTCCACGTCCACCTCCTCACCGGTATCCGAAACAGAGCAGACTTCTGACAATCAGGCGATCATCCCGGGCAACGACGAACAATTGCGGCAGCTGATTCGCGAGGAAGCAGCCAAGCAGCAAGTGGCGGCGATCGACGCCAAGGTGGATCCGGTGTGGAAGGCGATCCCCGGATACAACGGGCTGGAAGTGGATGAGCAGGCAACGTACCGTTTGGCCAAATCCGGCAAACCGGGCGATCCGCTGCGTCTAGTCACGACAGAAATTGCTCCGAAAGTCGGATTGGCTGATCTCGGCTCTTACCCGATTTACAAAGGCAACCCGCACAAACCGATGGTTGCGCTGATGATCAACGTGGCATGGGGAGAGGAATTTTTGCCGAAGATGCTGAAAATCATGGATGATGAGAACGTCCACGCCACCTTCTTCTTCGACGGAAGTTGGTTGAGTCAGCATGTGGAGACGGCCAAAGAGATCATGCGGCACGGCCATGAAATGTCCAACCACGGTTATTCCCATCGCAATATGAGCAAGCTGTCGCGGACCCTGGCAGTAGAAGAAATCACCAAGACGCAAAATTTGCTGGAACAACAACTCGGTGTCCATAACGTGCTGTTCGCGCCGCCGTCCGGCGATTTCGACCAAGAAACGGTGGACATCGCGCATCAGATGAAGATGCATACGATTCTTTGGACATTGGACACATTGGATTGGAAAAATCCGCCGCCATCGGTGATTGTTCGCAAAGTAGCCACTTATGTGGAACCGGGGACGCTCATTCTGATGCACCCTACGTCTTCGTCCAGTGCCGCTTTGTCCGAGATCATCAAGGCCATCAAGGGGAAAGGGCTCTCTTTGGGTACGGTCAGCGACGTCATTTCTCCATCGAGGGTTACCGCCAGCCAATTTCTGCTGCAATTTTGATCGTCATAGGGTTGTGGTATAATAGTGCGAGTTTCTAAGTAGGGGGATAATGATGAAGATCGATCGATTGAGCAACGGGTTGCGGGTGGTAACCGAGACGATAAATTCTTGCCGTTCGGTTGCATTGGGCATCTGGGTGAAGACCGGTTCACGCAATGAGAACAGCCGGAATAACGGGATCTCGCATTTTATCGAGCATATGTTGTTTAAGGGCACGGATCGCTATTCGGCGAAAGACATTGCGGAAATTTTCGACGGAATCGGAGGCAATGTCAACGCCTTTACTTCGAAGGAGTATACGTGTTACTACGCCAAGGTGCTGGATGAGCATCTGCCGATAGCGCTCGACGTTCTGTCAAACATGTTTTTTGAGTCGCGCATGGACCCGGAAGAATTGGCGAAAGAACGAAACGTTATTCTTGAAGAAATTTCCATGTACGAAGATACACCCGACGACATGGTGCACGAGCTTGTCAGCCAAGTTGCTTACGGCGATCATCCGCTAGGGGCAACGGTGCTCGGAACCGAACAAAACTTGAATTCCATGAACTCATCCGATTTATTCGCTTACATGAAAGAACATTATATTATTGAAAATACCGTCGTCAGTCTGGCAGGCAACTTGGGTCCGTCGATCTTGGAGCAAGTGGAGCAATACTTCGGCAAATTTGCCAACCATGGCCAGTCAAGCACTTACGTTCAACCTTCTTTCGCAGGCAACATCGTGTATCATGCCAAGCAGACGGAGCAGAATCACATATGCCTGTCGTTGCCCGGGCTGTCTATGGCGGAAGAGTTGACTTACCCGATGATATTGCTGAATAACGTCATTGGCGGCGGCATGAGCTCCCGCTTGTTTCAAGAAATTCGCGAGAAACGCGGGCTCGCATATTCGGTCTATTCGTACCATTCGGCGCATATCGACAGCGGGTTGTTCACGATCTATACAGGAACGTCTCCGAAGCAGACGGATGAAGTGCTGAAGGTATGCATGGAAGTGTTGAGCGGACTGCTCGACCAGGGATTGTCCCAGTCGGAACTGTCCAAAGGGAAAGAACAGCTCAAGGGCAGCCTGATTCTCAGCCTGGAGAGCACGAGCAGCCGAATGAACCGGTTGGGGAAAAATGAATTGATGCTTGGCAGACATTACACGTTGGACGATATGATTGCCCGCATCGATGCCATCGATATGCAACAAATCGACAGACTGATCCAACAATTGTTTGCGCACCCGTTTGCCGCGGCGATGGTCGGGCAGGGGGAGAAGACGATCGAGAAGTTCAGGAGGGATCAGCTTGTCGGACGAAGTTCTGCACGAAGTACTGCTCCAACGATTGAGCGGCAATGAGGATATTCCGCTTCCCAAGCTGATGTCGGCGGGAGCAAGTGGGTACGACCTTCATGCTGCCGTTGATGCAGCCGTAATTCTGCAGCCGGGCGAGCGCGCTTTGATTCCCACCGGTTTTGCGATCGCCATGCCGCAAGGATGGGAAGCTCAAGTACGTCCCCGCAGCGGACTGGCTTATAAGCACGGGATTACTTGCCTAAACTCTCCGGGCACGATTGACGCGGATTATCGCGGGGAGCTGAAGGTGTTGCTGATCAATCTTGGATCCGAGCCGTTCACCGTGAACCGCAAGGAACGGATCGCTCAGCTCGTCTTCCAACGCGTACCTGACATCACAATTCGCGAAGTGGGCGAATTGCCGGTTACGGTGCGGGGAGACGGCGGCTTCGGCCATACCGGGAAATAGAGAAATATAAAGAACGCCTTCGGTGCATGAGCCGGAGGCGTTTTTGCAGTTATAGAGTTTATAAGTTCCGTGGCACCGAAGCAAGGCTCCACTTTGTGTTTGTGGGGTTATTGAAGTCACCCTTCACTAGGCGCGAGCATAACATAAAGCATCTTTAACTCGTCGGAAAGGAGTGGCTTGCGGTGCTGACAGGGATTCGAGTCGTCTTTATCGGCGGCGATGCCCGACAATTGGAAGTGATCCAGAAATTTTCCGAATTGGATGCAACAGTAATTCTGATCGGGTTCGACAACTTGCAAAATCAGTTCAGCGGGATTACCAAGGCCAAGCTGTCCAGCGAATTGCTGAAAACCGCCGACGTAATTATTTTACCTCCGGTTGGCACGGACGATGCGGGAATCGTGGAATCGATTTTTACTTCCGAAGAACTGCGGCTTGTGGAAGAGCATATCGCCTCGCTGCCCAAGCACGCAAAGGTATACACCGGAATGGCCAAGGCGCACTTGAAGCAAATGTGTGCGAAGTATGCCATTCGCTTGGTTGAACTGTTCGAGAGGGACGATGTGGCGATTTACAATTCGATCCCGACGGCCGAGGGCGCGCTGATGATGGCCATCCAGAATACGGACATTACAATCCACGGATCGGTTTGCATGGTGCTCGGCTTCGGACGAACGGGCATGACGATGGCCAGGACGCTGCAAGGATTGGGAGCGAAGGTGCTGGTCGGCGTACGCCGGGCGGAGCATTTTGCCAGGGCCAAAGAGATGGGATTTACCCCTTTTTACACCGAAGAAATCATCGAAAACGTCTATTATATCGACTTGCTTTTTAATACGATACCTACTATGATTATCACAGCACAGGTCATTGCCAATATTCCACATCGCGCGGTCATTATCGACCTCGCTTCCAAACCGGGAGGAACCGACTTTCGATTCGCCGAGAAACGGGGAATCAAGGCGTTGCTCGCACCCGGATTGCCCGGTATCGTCGCTCCGAAGACGGCAGGACGCATCATAGCGGATACGTTAAGCCAGTTGATCATGGAAGACGGAATTACGGGGAGGAATAGGGAATGAACTGGAACGGAAAAACCGTGGGATTTGCTTTGACCGGATCGCATTGCACCTTCGGCGAAGTGATGCCCGTGGTGCGGAAGTTTGTTGAGGCGGGGGCGAAGGTGATCCCGATCGTGTCCAATACATTGATGACAACGGACACCCGTTTCGGCGATTCGGAAGATTGGCAGCGGCAATTAAGAGAAATCACCGGCAACGAGCTGATCTCATCGATTGTCGAAGCCGAACCGCTTGGGCCTACCAAGCTGCTGGATGTGCTGGTCATTGCGCCGTGCACCGGCAACTCGACGAGCAAGCTCGCCAATGCATTGACTGACAACGCTGTACTGATGGCGGCCAAAGCCCAGATGCGCAACCAGCGACCGCTTGTCATCGCGATCTCGACGAACGACGGCCTCGGCTTGAACTCGTTCAATATCGCCAAATTGCTCGTTACCAAAAATATTTATTTCGTCCCTTTCGGACAGGACGCTCCCAACCAGAAGCCGAACTCGCTGGTCGCCAGGATGGAACTGATCGTCGATACGTGCGAGGCCGCACTGCAAGGCAAACAGCTTCAGCCGATGGTCGTGGAGAAGTTCAATTATATGGCTCATTCGTAATCGAATGAACGATTAACGTCCGGAGGGGAGTTCATGCGCATTCTTGTACAGAAATTCGGAGGCACATCGTTATCGACGCCCGAGGCCAGAGCGCACGTGATCGAGCATATTCGCGACGCTCTGGCCGCCGATTATCGGCTTGTCGTCGTCGTCTCCGCGATGGGAAGGAAGGGCGACCCGTACGCCACCGATACTTTGCTCGGATTGATTGAGCAGGTGGAGGGGCGCTTGCCGGCCAGGGAGAAAGACATGCTGTTATGCTGCGGCGAGGTCATCTCCGCAGCAGTGTTGTGTAGTATGCTGCATGCCCGATCAATTTCGGCTGTCGTGCTGTCCGGAGCTCAAGCGGGCATCGTGACGAACGAACGTTTCGGCAACGCGCACATCCAGTCGATTCGGCCAGAGAGGATCTTCAAGCTGTTGAAGGACAATCGGGTTGTTATCGTTACGGGATTTCAAGGCATCAACGAATTTGGCGATTGGACTACGTTGGGGCGAGGCGGAAGCGATACGTCGGCGACCGCCCTTGGAGCCGCGCTGCGCGCCGAATATGTCGATATTTACACTGACGTGGAGGGAGTGCTGACGGCGGATCCCCGAATCGTCGAGGACGCCAAGCCGCTCGCTTCGGTCGGGTACGCAGAAATTTGCAACATGGCATACCAGGGAGCGAAGGTGATTCACCCTCGGGCGGTGGAGGTAGCTATGCAGGCGAACATTCCGATTCGCGTTCGCTCGACGTTCTCTCGCCATCCGGGTACGCTGGTGAGCCATTCCGACGCGATAAGCGGCGGATTCGTCTCAGATCGCCATGTGACGGGCATCGCGCATGCCCCCCATGTGACGCAAATTCGCGTCAACTCCCGGGAAGCCGCAGGCTTCGGCTCGGAAACCCGGCCGATCAACCATGGCAATACGTTTGATTTGCAGTTGAAAGTGTTCAAGGCAATGGCTCTCAACGACATTAGCGTCGACTTTATTAACGTCAATCCTTCCGAAATTATTTATACGGTATTCGACAACGACGCCGACCGTGCGGTTAGTATACTGAGGGACATGGGCCTGGAGCTGGAGTACTTGAATAATTGTGCGAAAGTATCGGTCATCGGCGGCGGAATGAACGGAGTTCCGGGCATTATGGCGCAAATTGTCGAGGCGTTGACGGAGAATGATGTGCAAATTTTACAATCGGCTGATTCCAATGCTTCGATCTGGGTGCTCGTCAAGTATGAGGATATGGTCAAGTCGGTTCGTGCGCTGCATCGCGCGTTCCAATTAAATAAATAACCGGCCATCACGGCCGGTCATCCCTGGAGGGGTAGCTGGTGGATTTTGGAAGACTGGTCACGGCGGCGGTGACCCCATTCAATGATCAATTGCGCATCGATTGGGCTCGTTTCGACGCATTGATCGATTATTTAATTGAAGAACAACAATCAGACAGCCTGGTCATCTGCGGGACGACCGGCGAATCGCCGACCCTGTCCGATGAAGAGAAGCTGCAGCTGTTCGCGGCGGCGGTCAAGCAGGCGGCGGGCCGATGCAAAATAATTGCCGGCACCGGAAGTTTCAACACGGAGCATGTCGTCCACTTGACGAAGGAAGCGGAAGCGACAGGTGTCGACGGAATCTTGCTCGTATCCCCTTATTACAGCCGTCCGTCCCAGGAAGGGCTGTATCAGCATTTCCGCACGGTGAGCGAGTGCACCGATTTGCCGATCATGCTCTATAACGTACCTACACGAACCGGAGTAAACGTTTCCGCGGAGACGACGCTGAGGCTTGCAGAGTTGCCTAACGTGATCGCCAGCAAGGAAGCGATTTCCGATTTTTCGCAGCTCTCGCGCATGATTTCCGGCGCTTCTGCGAAATTTAAAGTGTACAGTGGAGACGATATTCTGACATTGCCTGCGTTGTCGATCGGATGCTATGGGATAGTCAGCGTCGCGAGCCATTTGGTTGGCGCCCGGATGAAACGGATGATTGAAGCGTACTTGCGCGGAGAGGTAGCGGAAGCCGCCCGCATTCACGGCCAACTTCATCCTGTATTCTCGGGATTGTTCAGTGCACCAAGCCCGGCCCCGACGAAATATGCGCTGAATCGCAAAGGGGTTCAAGTCGGCGGTGTGCGATTGCCATTGGTCGAACTGGACGAAAGCGAACAACGTTATGTCGACTCCTTGTTCGGGTATTAAGAGTCGATTGGGAACTTCGGCCAAACTTGTTTTCCCTTCAAATCTTCATGTATAATATATTCAAGTGACTGGTTCGGTTGTTTTCTTTGAAAACATGGTTTGTCAATAAGAATCGTCGTCAAACATAATAAGGAGGTATATTCTTGTCTAAGAAAAATATGGACAAATTGGTCATTTTCGCTCTTGGCGGCGTGGGCGAAATTGGCAAGAACATGTACGTTATTCAGTATGCGAACGATATTGTAGTGGTCGATGCGGGGTTGAAATTTCCGGACGAAGACATGTTGGGCATCGACATCGTTATCCCGGATATCGGATACTTGCTGGAAAATCGGGACAAAGTCAGAGGGATTGTCCTTACGCACGGGCATGAGGATCACATCGGGGGTTTGCCTTACGTATTGAAGCAATTGAACGTTCCGGTGTACGGCACAAGGCTCACCTTAGGATTAGTTGAGGCGAAGCTGAAGGAAGCGAATTTGTTGGGAGAGACGAAACGGATTGTGTTCACGCCGGACTCGGAATTGAAACTCGGCGCGATCAAAGCCACGTTCTTCAGGACGAATCACAGCATTCCGGATTCCGTCGGCGTCTGCTTGGAAACCCCGGAAGGGCTCGTTGTTCACACTGGCGATTTCAAATTCGATCAGACACCGGTAAACGGTCAATTTGCGGATTTATACCGAATGGCAGAGATCGGCAACCGTGGCGTGCTCGCCTTGTTGTCCGATAGTACGAACTCGGAGAAACCCGGCTATACCGGGTCGGAGAAGAGCGTCGGAGCGAATCTGGAAGTGATATTCCGCGAATCGACTCAGCGCGTTGTCGTGGCTACCTTTGCTTCGAATATTCATCGCATTCAGCAGGTGGTCGACGCTTGTACCGCCAGCAACCGCAAGCTGGTCGTAACCGGTCGAAGCATGATCAACGTGGTAACAATCGCTTCAGAGCTCGGGTATTTGGACATTCCGGAAGGAATGGTGATCGAGCCGGAAGAGTTGAACAAGCTAGCGGCTGACCGCGTGGCGATTCTCTCCACAGGCAGCCAAGGCGAGCCGATGTCTGCACTTACCCGCATGGCCCGATCAACGCATCGTAAGGTGGATATTTTGCCTGGCGATACCGTAATCATCGCG
The DNA here is from genome assembly GCA_020697475.1 of Paenibacillaceae bacterium. GTDB lineage: Bacteria > Bacillota > Bacilli > Paenibacillales > NBRC-103111 > JAJFMO01. Next base: position 9,907 of record JAJFMO010000051.1, read on the forward strand.
GCTACTCCGATTCCCGGCAACGAGAAGTTTGTCGGTCGTACCGTGGACGAGTTGTTCCGGATCGGCGCCAATGTCATTTACGGGCCGGGCTCGGTGTCCGGCGTTCACGTCTCCGGCCATGGCAGCCAGGAAGAACTGAAGCTGATGCTGAACTTGATCAAGCCGAAATATTTCATTCCGATTCACGGGGAGTACCGGATGCTTCGTCAACACTCCAATCTGGCTGTCTCCGTGGGTGTCGACCGGGATAATATATTTATACTCGATAATGGAGATACGGTGGAGATTCAAGGCGGTGAGGCGAGAAAAGGCTTGAGGGTACCGACCGGAAATGTGCTGATCGACGGACTCGGCGTCGGCGATGTGGGCAATATCGTGCTCCGCGACCGCAAGTTGCTTTCCCAGGACGGGATCTTGGTCGTTGTCGTGACGTTAAGCAAACAAGACAGCAAGATTATGTCCGGACCGGATATCATTTCACGTGGATTCGTCTATGTTCGCGAGTCGGAAGGGCTTCTCGATGAAGCCAACCGGATTGTTACGAATACATTGGTTAAATTAATGAACGAGAAAGTCAACGAATGGGCATCGCTTAAGACAGGCGTCAGAGATGCGCTTGGACGATTTTTATACGAACAAACCAGAAGAAGACCGATGATCTTGCCCATCATTATGGAAGTTTGACGAGAAGCCAACAAGTCACTTGAAAACTCGATAAACCTGCTAAAGCCTCCTGATCAGGGGGCTTTTTTTTTGTACCGCTATGTCGGTTAACGTTTCAAAGTATGAATTTGCTCCGAAGCGATTCACCACTTTGTGGGGCATTTTCGGTATATTTTCACATCGATCATCCATACTAAATACGCTTGCACCCATAAAGGAGGCCGATATCGGGATGAAATCCGCGAGTCCAGCCAACAACGAACAAGAGCCAGGATCTTCGGAAACGAACAAACAGCAGACAGACCCGGTCGTGCAATTCGGACAAACCGGCAATCCTGCTCCGGGAGAATCGAATATATATTGCCTGACCATCATCGGACAAGTTGAAGGGCATATCGTTCTCCCCCCGCAGAACAAGACGACGAAGTACGAGCACATAATCCCACAATTGGTAGCTGCCGAGCAAAACCGCAAAATCGAAGGAATATTAATCATATTAAATACCGTAGGGGGCGACGTGGAAGCCGGATTGGCCATAGCGGAGATGATTGCAAGCATATCCAAGCCGACCGTGACCATAGTGCTTGGAGGTGGGCACAGCATTGGCGTGCCGATCGCGGTATCTTCGCAATTTTCGTACATAGTAGG
>JAJFMO010000052.1 GCA_020697475.1 Paenibacillaceae bacterium
AGTTACGCTAACCACTTGGCCGAGGTGCTTTTCCATCTCCGCCTTCCGCGCGGCCGGCAAGTCGGTCCAACTTCCGACGGTTAAACCGACGGCGATTCCTTGCGCTTTTTTTTCAAAATCAGCTTTCTCATCAAATAATCGGTATGTTGCGAGGCAATAAGAACTCACTCTACCTACCCCTTCCTTAGCAAAGAGTAACTGTAACGGACATGGTGGCAGCTCTAACTCTCTTGCGCGCTTCGGGCGAGCTCCGCGCCCATCTCGCGCGCCCGTTCGGCGGCTCGCAAGACGGCGGAAGTGACGCCTTCGGCAAAATGACAGCTGTCCAGCGTCTCGATCGCGGCTTGCGTCGTGCCCCCCGGCGATGTCACCTTCCGGCGCAATTCCCCGGGGTTTTCCTCGGTGGCAATGACCATCTGCGCCGCGCCCAGCACTGTCTGTACCGTCAAACGGCGAGCTGCCTCGGCTGTCAAACCGCCGCGGATCCCGCCTTCGATCATCGCTTCCATCAAGTAGTAAACGTAAGCAGGGCCGCTGCCCGACACTCCAGTCACAATGTCCAGCTGCTCTTCATCCACCTGCGCTACTTCGCCGAACGATTTGAACATCTGCAGGATCAGATCACGACTCGGCTCATCCATCTCGCGGGAAAAGCTGATCCCGGTCGCGCCTAGCCCGATCGTGCTAGAGGTGTTGGGCATCGTGCGGGCGATCGCGAGGGGGCGGCCGAGCAACGATTGGATCGTGGCGATGGACAACCCGGCGATCACCGAAACGATTTGCTGGCGGCCATCAACCTGGTAACGCAACCGACGCAAAGCCACCGCCGCGTCTTTCGGTTTCATCGCCAGCACCAAGATGTCCGCCTCGCGAATATAGCGATCGCTCGCCTCTGGATCGTTGGCGGTGAAGATGCCGTACCGATCGCGAAACTCAGCCAGTTGCTCGGCATTGCTGCGATTGATCGCGGACAGATTTTCGCCGGGCGCTTTTCGCCCGTCGACCAGCCCGCGAATCATCGCCTCGGCCATCGAACCGGCGCCGACCCAGGTGATTTTGACAGTGGAAAGGGTTTTAAGCAAAATGGAGCCCTCCTAAACGGTGAAAGTGCCAGATTTATTCGCGAATTTGGCCGTTGCCGGAGACAATGAACTTCGTCGAGGTCAGCGCCGGCAGTCCCATCGGCCCGCGAGCGTGCAGCTTCTGCGTACTGATGCCGATCTCTGCGCCATAGCCGAACTCGAAGCCGTCGGTGAACCGCGTCGAAGCGTTGTGGTATACTGCCGCCGCATCGACTTCCTGCATAAATCTCTCTGCATGTGCTGCGTCCTCTGTGACAATGCATTCCGAATGCATCGTACCGTACCGCCGGATATGCTCCAGCGCTTCATCCAACCCGCCAACGACTTTGACGGACAAAATCAACTCATTATACTCCGTGCCCCAATCGTCTTCGGTCGCCTCGGCAATCCACGGCGTCAACTCACGTGTGCGACCGCACCCGCGCAACTCCACATTCGCCGCGCGGAACCGTTCAGCCAATTCCGGCCAGTGCCGCTCGGCGAATCCGGCCTGCAACAGCAACGTCTCCATGGAATTGCATACCGACGGCCGCTGCACCTTCGCGTTAATTGCGATGCGAAGCGCCATCTCCTTCTCCGCCGAATCTTCGACATACGTATGGCAAAGTCCGGCGCCGGTTTCAATCACCGGTACCGAGGCGTTAATGACCACATGCTGAATGAGAGAAGCGCCGCCGCGGGGGATAACAACGTCGAGGAAGCCGTCCGCCTTCAGCATCTCGTCCACCGACGAGCGGTCGACCGCTTCGATCAATTGCAGCGCCTCCGCCGGCACGTCCGTCTGCACCAATGCTTCGCGCAGCACTCCGACAATCTCCCGGTTCGATTTCAATGCCGACGAGCTTCCGCGCAGGACGACCGCGTTGCCGGTCTTCAGCGCCAATCCGGCGGCATCCACCGTGACGTTCGGTCGCGCCTCGTAGATGATTCCGCTGACCCCGATCGGCCCCCGTACTTTGATGATCTGCAACCCGTTAGGACGCACACCGCTTTCCAGCGTCTCGCCGATTGGATCGGGCAGCTCGGCGACTTGGCGCAAGCCGTCCGCCATGTCCAGAATCCGTGCCTCGTTCAGCTTCAACCGATCCAGCAGCCCTACGCTCGTTCCGTTCGCTTCCCCATCAACCAAATCGAGAGCGTTCGCCTCGATGATCCGCGACTGCTCCCGTACGAGCGCATCGGCCATCGCCAGCAACGCCTGATTTTTTTGCGCCGTCGTCAAAATCGCCAGCCTACGGGAAGCCTCCCGGGCCAAAGTCGCCTTCGTCTTTACTTCGCTCATCGCAATCCCTCCCATAGAAATGATGTTTATCGGGGTTTAATGTTTCAGATGAATCCACTCGTCGCGGTGAATGACTTCGATCCGAGTCACCGTCACGCGTTTGCGCACCTCGTCAGTCGATAGACCGGCCACCGCCTGCAGCTGCCATGCCGCATAATTGACGACCCCGCGTCCGATCACTTGCCCCCCAGCGTTCGCCACTTCCACCACATCGCCGGGGTAAAACTCGCCGCTCACCGAAGCGATGCCAGCCGGCAACAAGCTTTTGCCTCCGGACAACAGTGCCGTCTCGGCTCCCTGGTCGATGGCGATCAGCCCTTGTGGCGTCGAATGGAAGCCGACCCACTGCTTCTTCATCGGCAACGTATGCAGCGTCGTGTCGAAATACGTTCCCTTGCCTGTACCTGAAGCCGCCATCTCCAGCTCGCCCGGTTCCCGCACGACGCCGACGAACACCGGCACCCCGCCGCTCGTCGCAATTCGTGCCGCCTCGATCTTCGAGCGCATGCCGCCGGTGCCGACGCTCGAACCCGCCCCGCCGGCGATGCCCAAAATATCGTCGTCGATCACGCCGACCCGCTCGATTTTGCGCGCCTGCGGGCTCTTGCGCGGGTCTTCAGTATATAGTCCGTCCGTGTCGGTGACGATGATCAATTGCTTCGCCTTGACCAGATTGGCCACCAATGCCGACAAATTGTCGTTATCTCCAAACTTTAGCTCATTCACGGCAACAGTATCATTCTCGTTAACGATTGGAATAACGCTACGTTGCAGCAACTCCTCGATCGTCATCAAGGCGTTGTGTACACGATACCTGTCGGAAAAATCCGAACGGGTCAACAGCAACTGGGCGACAACCATCTCGTGCGCAGCGAACGCTTCATTGTACGCTTGCATCAGTAGGGATTGGCCGACAGCCGCAGCCGCTTGCTTCTCATGAATCAGCTTTGGTCTGCGCTTATAGCCGATCGCCGAGAACCCCGCGGCAATCGCGCCCGAGGTGACGAGCAGCACTGCGATCCCCGCTCTACGCAAGCTAGCCAGCTCTTCGGCATAAAATTGAATTTTCTCGCGGCGCAATCCCCCTTCCGGAGAAGTAAGCGAACTGCTGCCGATTTTGACCACAATACAACGATGCTGCATGCCGATCCCCGCCCTAATATTAGCCAGAATGAATTAATAGATCGAAATAAAAAAAGCTTTCGCCCCCATGCAGGACGAAAGCTGGAAGCTTTCGTATAATCGCCTTGCCTCGACGCGTTTATTCCTAATAGAATAGCACGCGAGCCCCCGGCTTGTAAAGAAAAGACTGAATGTTATAATAACCTTATAGAAACCGATTACTATTGAAAATGGAGCGCAATAACTCGATGAAAAAGCAAGCGACCATCCACGATATCGCCAAATTGGCCGACGTGTCCTCGGCGACCGTTTCCCGGGTGCTCAGCAACAGCGGATATCCGGTCAGCAAAGAGCTTCGCGAACGGATCACACGGATTGCGGACGAAGTTAACTATGTGCCGAACCTGCTCGGCCGGCAACTGAAGACAAGTACGAACACGACAATCGGGGTCATTGTGCCGTCCATCACGAATCCATTTTACTCGGCGGTCCTGCTAGGTATTGAAGAGGTGGCGCGGAAAAACAATTACCACGTCCTGTTGTGCAATTCGCTGCACGCTCCTGAGCTGGCGGATCAATATATTCGTACCATTTTTGAAAAGCAGATTCGCGGACTGATCATTTCGGCCATTTCCTCCAACAAGAAGCTGTTGCAAGATTACGTCGCCAGAGGACTCAACGTTGTGGCGATCGATCAGAAAGTGGACATGAGCGACCTATCGCAGGTGGAATTCGATTATCATCAGGGTGGACTGATGGCTACCCGCTATTTGCTTGACAACGGGCATCGCCGTATCGCATACGTCACTGCGCCTCTCGACCGCCCGAGCCGCAAAAGTATTTTGCAAGGGTATACCGATGCAATGCTGAATGCCGGGCTGGCTGTGAACGTAATCGTAGCGGAAAGCAAGCAAGTGTACAGCGGGGTGTACGAATTCGAAAACGGCAAACAGCTGACTTCTCGCCTAATGGAACAGGAGGAATTGCCGGAAGCTGTCTTAGCCTGCAACGATATGACCGCGTTCGGCGTTATCCATCAGTTGCAGGAGGCGGGATTGCGGGTGCCGGATGACGTTTCTGTGATGGGTTTCGACGGCATTGAGTTCGGGCAAATCATGAAGCCGGCTTTGACGACGATCAAGCAGCCCAATTACGAGATGGGACGTCTTGCCTGCGCCAAGCTGGTGGAGACGATGCAAGGGGAGAGCGGAGAGCCGCTGCACATGATGCTTCAGCCGGCGCTGATCGAGCGGGATTCGGTGGCGGGGAGGCATGGTTGACGACTTCGGCAGGTGCTTCAAATTTATGTTCACAACATTTTCCGTTTATGTTATATTCGTCGTAGTAATCGATTTCTGTCATAAGGTGAGGTGAACGATGGAAATCAGCGATTTGGAAAATGTCAAAATCACGCTTCACGAAATGGGCAGCCAGTTGCGCGACGAGGTGTATCACCGTTCTTGGGAAGCGTTTGCGGCAGGCGACAGGGCCCGGGATGCGATCCAGGATTCGGCGCAATTCGAGCAGCGCAGGTTGGAGCTGCGTGCCAAGCTGATCGATGCGCTGGGAGGCTTGCCTCCGACGGATACACCGCTTAACCCGCGGGTGACGGGCACGGTTGATGGCAATGGTTTTAAGATCGAGAAAGTCATCTTCGAGTCGCGACCTGAGACGTATGTGACCGGAAACGTTTACCTTCCTGACGGGTCAAGTGGACGGCGCGGCGCGGTCGTCTTTGTCTGCGGACATGCCGACGATGCCAAGGGATATCAGCAATACCAGACTGTATGCCAGTACTTGGCGCATGCCGGTTTGATCGTTCTGGCGATCGATCCGATCGGTCAAGGGGAACGGTTGGAGTATTGCGATCCGTTGACCGGCAAATCCGACATCCATATCGGCACTGGAGAGCACGAACAGGCCGGTGCACAATGTTGGCCGCTCGGGCACGGCTTGGCGCGTTATTTCGTCCACGATATCATTCGCTCAATCGATTACTTGTGTACGCGTCCGGAAGTCGATACGGGCAAAATCGGCATCACAGGCAATTCCGGCGGCGGAACGCAGACAAGTTTGGCGATGATTTGCGATGAACGGCTGGCCGCAGCGGCGCCGGGAACGTTCATCATGAGCCGCGAAGCATATTTGACATCCGGCCAGCCCCAAGATGCGGAGCAAATATGGCCTGAGATGTCGGCAGCAGGCTTCGACCACGAAGATATTTTGCTCGCTATGGCGCCGAAGCCGGTGATGGTACTGGCAGTCACCGAAGATTTCTTCCCGATCGAAGGGACGCGCCGAACGGTGGCCAAAGCGCAACGCTTTTGGGACATGTATGGCAATCCGGGTGGGTTGGAGTTGGTCGAGGACGAATCCCCTCATTGTTACACACCGGCACTGGCCCGAAGTGCCGCGTCCTTCTTCGCCAAGCATCTTCTCGGCAAGGAAGTATCGGTAGCGCAGGCGCCGATCGCTCCCTTCGAACCTTCGCAATTATGGTGCACGAAGGGCGGCTTGGTTCGCCGTGATTACCCGTCGGCGCGCACCGTTCATGATGAGAATCGCAGGAGCGCCGATGCCCTTGAGCAGATGCGCCAGGCTTTGCCACTGAAGGAGCGCCGGCAGCTGGCGATCGACTGGCTGAACGCCCGAGTGCGCTATACGCGCAAGTTGGGCAACCTGAATCCGCGCTATTTGCTGTCACGTCAGTTATCCGGCGGGTTGCAAGCTCAAAGCGTCGTTTGGAGAAGCCAGGGGTGGATGTACAGCCATGCCTTCATTTTCCGGCACGAATCGTTGGCCGACGAGCGTTTGCCGGTGACGATCGCTCTATGGCCGGGCGGCACCGGACGAATGCATCGGCATGAGTCATGGATTCGCGAATCCTGCGCCGCCGGTCGTGCGGTCATGGTATTGGATGTGACCGGTGTGGGGGCGCTCGCCCCGCATGCGATAAATAGCCGCCCGATCGATGCGTCGCTTGGCACGTTGCACAAATTCACGGCGGATTTGTTTTGGCTTGGCGACAGCCTGGCGGCGATGCGCATATTTGACGTGCTGCGAGCTCTCGATATGGCCGTACAGCTGAGGGGGGCGGCGCCACATGATATGCGGATCTACGCGAGCGGCCGGACCAGCTTCTACGCCGAAATCGCCGCTTTCCTCGATGAGCGCGCCGCCGCATTGGACGTCGAGGACGGACACGAAGGTGTCGGCGATTGGGTTAGATCGCTCTATTATGACAACCGGGATTTGGCTGGCCTTATTTTGCCGGGGGTGCTGAAATACTTCGATTTGGATGAGTTGCGAGCACTTAAATAGTGACCAGGGGAGTGGAGAATCCAATGCGGAAAATAGCCGTTGTCGGAGCGGGGAATCGGGCGCTCAGTATGTTTGCCAAGCCGTTGGTGCGCCAGCTAAGCGAGAATGCGAAATTGTGCGGCATTTACGATATTAACCCGCATCGAGCCCGGTTGATGGGCGAGCAGTGCGGCGGCGGAATCCCGGTCTTTGACGACTTCGATGAGATGATTCGCGTATCCAAGCCCGACGATGTCATCGTCACTACGATCGACCGGTATCACCACGAATATATCATTCGATCGCTGGAAGCAGGCTGCAACGCGATTTCCGAGAAGCCGATGACGATCGATGCGGAGAAGTGCCAGGCGGTCCTCGATGCGGAACGCAAAAGCGGGCGCAAAGTGACCGTCACGTTCAATTGCCGCTTTATGCCGTACGTGGTAAAGGTGAAGGAACTGCTTGCGAGTGGGGTGATCGGCGATATTCGCAGCGTCCACCTTGAATGGCAGATTGCGTATAGTCATGGAGCCGATTACTTTCGCAGGTGGCATCGCAAGATGGAGAACAGCGGCGGGCTGCTCGTGCATAAGGCGACGCACCATTTTGATATGGTCAATTGGTGGGTGGATGATGAGCCGGAGAAGCTGTATGCGTTCGGCGACCTGAAGTTTTTCGGTCCTCGGCGCGAACAGCGCGGCGAGCGGTGCCAAACTTGCGCCTACACTGCGACCTGCCCGTTCTATTACGATGTGAAGGCAAACGATTTTACAAGGCAATATTATTACGAAGCGGAAGGGCACGACGGATATTTCCGCGACCAGTGCGTGTTCGGCGACGATATCGACATTTACGACACGATGTCGGTGAATGTGAAATATCGCAGGGGTGCGCTGCTCTCTTACAGCTTGACGGCGTATAATGCGCAGGAAGGTTGGAGGGCGCACTTTGTCGGCAGCGAAGGCAGATTGGAAGCGGAAAGTTTTCATCCCGACATGCAAGAGCGACCATACAACGACATCCGTATCTATAATCGAGCTGGGGAGCTTCAGACAATCCAAGTCCCGAAAGCGACCGGCGGTCACGGCGGCGGGGATGAGCGGCTGCGCAAGATGATCTTTGTTGGCGGACAGGACGATCCGCTCGGCCAACAAGCCGATTCTTGGGCTGGCGCGATGTCGCTGCTGATCGGGGCAGGGGCGAATCGGTCGATCGCCACTGGTCAGCCTGTAGTCATCGCCGATCTCTGTCGGCGGCCCGAATAACGGCTAGACCAACCCAACAACCTAGGAGGACGAATATGAATATCACCATCAGCGCGAATGCACAAGAATTGGGCTGCAAGGCGGCGGCATACGCTGCACAAATTATTAATGAGAGTATCGGTGCCAAAGGGTATGCACGTATCGTCCTGTCGACCGGAGCGTCGCAATTTGAGACTTTGCAGGCGCTTGTCTCGCACGATATCGATTGGGGCAAGGTGGAGATGTTCCATCTGGACGAGTACATCGGCTTGCCTGTGAGCCATCCTGCCAGTTTCCGCAAATATTTGAAGGAGCGTTTCCTGGCCGGCGTTCAGCTTCGGCAAGCTCATTTGGTCGATGGAGAAGGGGATGTGCAGGAGACGATCCGCGTGCTGACGGAGGAACTTCGCAAAGACGAGATCGATTTGGCGCTGATCGGCATCGGGGAAAATGCTCACATCGCGTTCAACGATCCACCCGCCGATTTTGCCACCAAGGAAGCGTATATTGTCGTCGATCTGGACGAAGCGTGCAAGCGGCAGCAAGTGGGCGAAGGCTGGTTCGCCACGCCGGCCGACGTGCCGAAGCAGGCGATCTCGATGACGGTGCATCAAATTTTGCAGAGTAAGGCGATTATCTCTTGCGTCCCCCATAAGGTGAAGGCGAAGGCGATCCGGGACACGTTGAAGGAAGACGTGACGAATCGGATTCCGGCGACGATTTTGAAGACGCACCCGAATTGGTCGCTGTTTCTGGATGAGGCGTCTTCGTCGGAACTGAGGCCCGAACTCATAGCAAAGTGGAGTGATCAATAGATTTTTCAATTCTGATAGAGGAAACGGGAAAAGGCACTACTTTGCCTTTTCCTCCTGTACCATTTGAATCCCCAATTCCTGTAAATTGCGCAGAAACGTGTTAACATCTTCTGTTCCGTTAATCAACTTCGGTGTTACTTTATCCACGAGATTTCTGGCGGGAAGATCGTATTTTTCGTAAATGGACGGGGTGGGGGTATTCATAAAAATACTTGCGATATGCTTCCTTTGAAGGGCAACGGAATCGGCGCCGAACTGTTCGCTCAGACTGGGGTCCTTCAGCGAAGAAGTTCTTCCCGATCGGCTCATCTTCAGTTGCTGTTCTTGGCCTGTCACGAGTGCAATCACCTGAAACGCCAAATCTTGGTGGCTGCCCGTCGAGGTCGGCATTAATACTTGAGAAGCCATTTTCATTGATTTGCCGACAGCCTCAGGGAAGTTCGGATAAGAAGCGATATCCCAATTTAACGGAGCTCCACCGTTTCTGGCCTTCTCATCTTCTTCGACCATCTGACTTCCCACATTGGCGTTCATGGCCAGATTTCTGCTGCCAAAGAAATGGGCGAAAGCCGCCTTCTGGTTTCCTGGAATATCATAAATTCGCTTGTAATATTGAGCTGCCGTCTTCCATTTATCCGTGTTAAACAGCGGCACATCGGTTTTTGGATCGGTATAACCGGCGGAAAGTCCTTGAGAAAATTGCCACAGCGATCCTGCGAACAACCCTTCATACTGAACTTCGCCGTCTTGTCTGCCGACTTTTTTCGCCAGATCGATGACTTGATCCCAAGTGGATTTATCCTTTGGGTATGGCACTCCGAATTTGTCGAAAATGTCTCTATTATAAAACAAGGCCGAGAAGTTGTAGGAAAGCGGCAGCCCATAAATCTCGCCTTTACTCGAGTAACTTTGGATTCCATCGATCGTCAGCGGATTAAACTTTTCCGTATTCACATTGTACTTTTTCATCAAGTCTCGAACATCCATTTGCAAATTCAAATCAATGAATTGTTCCATACTGGCTTGCGGAGTAAAAATAATATCAGGAACGGTGCCGGCAGCGACCAAGTCGGTAATTTGCGTACCTTTCCCCCTTTTCACAAAATCCATCGTTATAGAGGGGAACTTTTGCTGAACAGGTTTAACGAAATATTTTTGAAACTCATCGTCAGACAATTGGCCACCGCCCAAAAACAACGATAGTTTCACAGGTTCGACGGCCGCATTCTCCGCATCCGTGCCCACAGGGGGCGCAAGGGAATCGTTCTGTGAACTTCCGCATCCCTCGGCCAGCATCATAGCTACAGCTACCAACAATTGTAGTAGCAACTTACGCCAAGACATAGATTGCCCCTCCAATCTTTCTTAAAAGTTATCTTCAGCTTACATTTGTCCACGTAATTAAACTCTATAATATATTGCGAGAAAGTTATACGATCTTGCGATTTCAATTCTAAGTATTTGATATAATAGAAATGACATGAGGGGAGCTGCCTTGATGCCATTGCATAAAATATTGAAAGAACAAACCCCGGTTATTCACAGCGAGTTCCCATTTAACATGTTTCATCAGATTCGCGAAAATCAGCGGATGGCTATCCGGCCGCATTGGCAAGAAATCGATGAAATCATATTTTGTCGTCGAGGAAAGTGCACCATACAGATTGGATCCACCTTATACCCTGCAGACCCCGGGGATCTATTCTTTATTAACCGCGGGCAATTTCATTCAGGAACAACTCATGACATGTATGTTGAATTTATTGCGATCGTTTTCAACAAATCATTAATCGCTTCCAAGTCGCCCCATCCCATACATATGAAACATATCACACCATATTTGTCGGGGGAATCTGTATTTCGAAATAAAATTAGCCAATTAGACAAAGGTTATCCTGAAATCCTGGATTACTTGCAGCGTCTGTTTGAGGAAGCCGAAAACAGGTATTCCGGATATGAACTGATCGTCATAGCCTACTTGCAGATTATTGTCACATTAATGTCCCGTAACGGATTGTTAATCAAAAATGAGCAATACGGAGCATTATTACGAGAACGAAGTTTGGGGAACTTCGCCAATTTGTTCGAATATATTTCACGCCATATTTCTGAAAAAATCACGATTGCCGACGCTGTTCAAATCGTCAATATGAGTCCCTATCATTTTTGCAAAACGTTCAAAAAACTGACCGGAAAAACGTTTATTCAATTTCTAAACGAATTCCGCATCGATGAAGCGGAAGAACTGCTGAAAAGTTCAAATCTTGCCATTACTTCCATCTCGGAAAAAGTGGGATTTTGCAATATTAACTACTTTGATCAAATATTCAAGAAATATAAAGGGATGACGCCATCTTCTTATCGCAAGACGCGTCTGAAAAAAGCACTGAAACTCCGATCGAGCAGCTTGATCCGAACATGAGACTGAGAGAACAGGCGCCTGGCGGCGACTCGACGCTTCAGTGGCATTCGCCCGCGAACGAGCCGTTTCGTTTAAGCGGGTTCCCCTGGTTCGCGCAGGACGGCAAGTACCGCCGATTGCCGGTGGAACCGGCGGTGCCGATCCGCGTCGAACTGGATCGGCTGTCCAATTGTACGGCCGGCGGACAAATTCGCTTCCGTACCGATTCCGCCAAACTAGCCGTCAAAGTGCGGCTGCGGGCGGCGGCGAGCATGAACCATATGCCGGCCACCGGCCAGTGCGGGTTCGATTGTTACATCGACATTGACGGTCGGCCTCGCTATCATAATACGACCAAGTACAACCACCGGTTGACGGAGTACGAGTGTTTGCTGGTGGATGCCAACCGGCGCGAGATGCGTGCGATTACGTTATATTTTCCGCTGTATCAAGGCGT
>JAJFMO010000530.1 GCA_020697475.1 Paenibacillaceae bacterium
GGGAGAAGCTGAAGAAGCAAATTGCCGATTTTTCGGCTAAGGTGTGCATTTGCGGGGAAGCGGGCAGCGGCGACGAAGCGATCGCCAAGCTGGCCGAGTTGCAGCCGGATATTCTGATTACGGATATTCGCATGCCGGGGAAGTCCGGTCTGGAAGCGGCCAAGTATGCGACTAGCCGACACCCCGGCATCTCCTGCATCATCATTTCCGGTTATCGGGATTTTGAGTTTGCCAGGGAAGCGCTTCAGCTCGGTTCGGTTGACTATCTGCTGAAGCCTGTCGAGAGCGAACAGCTCTATGCCTCGATCGAGAAAGCGATTCTGCGCGTTCATCATACCCGGCTCCAGGCTTCGATCCTGTCCGTCTTGAGCCTGGAACCATCTTTTCAACGAATCGTCGATGGCGAGGCAGCGGAGGCCGGCGGGTTCGCGTCCAAGCTGCTGGAGGCTTTCCCCGAATTTCGCGGCGACCAGGGGAAAGTCGTCCTCATGCTCGACGACGAAATGCCGCGGGAGCCGTTGCAGCAATGGCTGTGGGACGAGACCGAGGGCCTTGTGTTCCGATTGAATCAGCGCGCTTATGCGATGATTGCCGTCTTGCCCGACTCGACAGAGGTAACCGGAGTCGAGCCGTGGCTGCGGCGAGTTGCCGAGGAGGTTCGCAGGCAGTTTCAGTCCTGTTGCGCGATCGCGGCAAGCGCTGTATTTTATCGTGGCGAAGAGCTGGCTGCTCACGCGAGCCAGGCGTTCGACCGTTATGCGCTGCGGTATTACGAAGGCGATCGCTGGCTGGCGATCTCCAGCGGGGCGCTGGAGGCGGGGCCACCGGAGGCTGCGGCGGAGTGGGTGCAGCCGTTGGCCGACCAAATCGTGCAAGCGGTGTCCGGCGTTCAGCAAGAAGAGACGGATCGCCTCGTCGCCAAGTTATTCAGCCGCTGCGTTGACGAGCGAATTCTGTTTACGCAGGTGCAGGCAACCGCGGCCCGAATGCTGCGGCATATCGCCAACCGCTTCGACGGCGATCAGCTGCAGCGAATGGGGCTCGAAGCGCTCGTGCCGATGCAATGGGTGCAGAGGAGCCGAAGCATCAGCGGCTTGGCGGACGACCTCCGCGGGCTGTTTGCGCGTATTTTCGATTTTCAGCGGCAATTTCACGGTTCGGTGCATGCAGTGGTCGGCAGAGTTCAATACATTGTTCAGAATGAATACCACCGCAGCGACTTGTCGATCACCGAGATCGCGGAACGGCTGCATTTTAACCAATCGTATCTGTCCCATCAATTCAAGAAACGAACCGGCGATTTCTTCTATCAGTATCTCACCCGCTGGCGGATGGACAAGGCGAAGGAACTGCTGCGGGAGCCGCGCTTGAAGACGTACGAAGTGGCGTACTCCGTCGGTTACAAGAATGAAAAAGCGTTCTCGCGCGCGTTCAAAAAAATGTGTGCCGCTTCCCCACAGGAATACCGGAAGGAAATCGGGATTTGGTAGATAGGCAAGGAGTCGACAAGCCAGCATGAATATACTCGGGACGCTCTCCATCAGGGCCAAATGGATTACTGCATTGGTGACAGCGATCGTGCTGACCGGCGGGTTGATCGGTATGACGACGTATACGAACTGGGCGAACTCCGCCAAGGAGGACGCGATCCAGCTGTCGTTGCAAAGCTTGGCCGGCAAGCAAAACTATATGGACGCCTATTTGAGCGAACGGATCCGCACGCTCCAGACGATTTGGTTCAACGAAAACGTGCAGGATTTCGTTGCATCACCAAGCAGTTTGAATGCGCTTGCCAAGAATGCCATATCGGACCTGATGTCGCATGAACTGTATACGAAGAGCGATTTGATCGCGATCATGCTATACGATGCCGATAGTAAGACGACGATCTATTCGGCGTTCAATAAAGTGCTCGACCGGACGAAGCCGCTGCAGTTTCCGTTCACCTTTCCCGAAGATACGCTGCCCAAGATGATTCCGCCGCATGCCCAGAACTATTTTGTCAACGGGGAGCAAGTATTTTCCATTGTTCAAGGGATTACGCTGGCGGGTCGGAAAAACCCGCATTGCTACATTATCATGGACATTGCCGTACAAGCGGTGCAAAACTTGATGAATGACCCGGCGGGCGTTCACAGCGGGTATTATTTCATCGTCGACGGGAACGGGCAATATTTCTACCATCCTGACGGGGTGTCGAATGGTCAGATGTTCGCAGATCGGGGAACGGTTCAACAAGAATCGAAGCAACGAGGGTATCGGATCATCGGCCAAGGCCGGGACAGATCGTTGCTGACGTATGTGTGCAGCGGAGTGGCGGATTTGACGTATTACGCTTCAATTCCTTACGATACTTTGCTGGCTAACGTCGCCCGCAACGGGAATTTCACCCTGCTCATTATTGTGGTGGCGATCGTCTTGTCGTCGTTAATCGCTTCTTACGTGTCCTATCGGATGACCAAGCCGTTGATCGATCTGAAGCAGATGATGGCCAAGGTGGAGACCGGCAATTTCTCGGTCCAATTGCCGACGGAGTTGAGGGATGAAGTCGGCTATTTGACATTGAGCTTCAATCGAATGGTGAGCAAGCTGGATCTGTTGACGCGGGAAGTGTATTTGTCCAAAATCAGCGAGACGGAGGCGGCTTTGCAGCAGCTGCAGGCGCAGATTAATCCGCATTTTCTGTACAATACGCTGGATTCGATCCATTCGATCGCCACGGTCGAGGGCATCCCCGCCATTGCCAAAATCGCCGCCTCTCTGTCGGCCTTGTTCCGCTACAGCATCAGCAGCGGCGAGCGGCTCAGTCCGATTCGCGAAGAAATCAAGTATGTGAAGGTGTACTTGGACATTCAACGGCTGCGTTTCCAGGATCGGATGGAGGCCGTTGTGTTCGTGGAGCCGGAATTGGAGGAAGCCAAACTGCTCAAATTTGTGATTCAACCGCTTGTAGAGAACGCGTTCCATCACGGTTTGGAGCCGAAGACGTCCCCCGGCCGGGTGTGGATCACGGTGAAGCGAGAAGGGGAGGACGGCTTGATCCGCATATCCGACGACGGCGTCGGCATGACGGAGGAGCAGCAAGCGGAGTTGAACTCGATGTTCGCGGAAATTGATGCGAATATTCAAGGCTTCCGCTTCGAAGGCGGCAGCTTCGGGCTGATGAACGTGCACCGCCGGCTGC
>JAJFMO010000531.1 GCA_020697475.1 Paenibacillaceae bacterium
ATAAGGCTCGTGGCAATCGTTCGAACGTTCGGATCCCAATCCCCCTCTCCCGAACGTTCGAACATATGACCATGAGTCTAATTTTTGTTTCAACATAACGGATCGAGGCACCGTTTTTGGGGCAGCGGATTTACAATTCACGCCGCACAATTAATTGTTGTCAACCCATCTCGACTTCCCTAGAATAATAGAGACAAGCTGATTTGGAGAGGGTGATTCTTATGGCAGCGTTGCAGCAAGCGAGGGCTGCGGTGTGGGGCGGTGGGCGGACGACGGAAATCAGGCGGTTCCCCATCCCCACCGCAGAGGAAGATGGAATCGTGCTGCGGGTGGACGCCGCCGGGGTGTGCGGTACGGATGGGCACCTGTTCCCGCAGACCACTTCTTATCCGGCGATTCTCGGGCATGAGGTCACCGGGACGATCGTCGATATGGGTGCGAAGGCCAATCGCACGATTAATATTTTTGGCGGCCCTGTGAGCGTAGGGGATCGCGTTGTGCTTTACCCGTGGATCACTTGCGGCAAGTGTGACGGGTGCCTGACTTACGGCTCGGGCACATGCACCGTCTGTTCGAATTCGTTCGTGTACGGCATACCGTATGAGAAGCTCGGTTTGGGCGGAGTGGAAGGCATCAGCTCGGATGCGCGACTGTATCCTCATTTTAAAGGGGGATTCGGTGAATATCTTTATGTGTATCCGGAAACGTATATGTGGAAAATCCCTGCCGATATGCCATCGGAAATCGCTGTACTGCTCGATCCGCTGGCAGTGGCGGTGCGCGCGATCGAGCTTGCTATCATGAGCCCCGGCGTCGTGGAGGAGGCGTTCACGACCAGCTCCACCGTGGTCATTATGGGCGCCGGTCCGGTCGGCGCGTTGGCGGCGATCGTGGCGCGCGAGATGGGCGTGGAGCGAGTCGTTATCACCGGCGGACGGCAAACCCGCCTCAACCTGGCTGCAGAGCTTAGCCAAGCGGATGCAACGATCGACATCCGTACGACTACGGCCGACGAGCGGATTCGCCAAGTTCGCGATATGACCGGAGGCAAAGGAGTGGACGTCGTCATCCAGTGCGCCAACGTGCCGGATGCGTTCGTCGAGGGGCTGGAGATGATCCGCCGCATGGGCACATTGATCGAGGTAGGCAACATGGTCAACACCGGCCATGAAGTGGCGATTGATCCAGCCCGGCTCATCTGCGGCAAGCACGCTCGAATTATCGGGATGAGCGCCAATTCGGCGAAGGCTTTCGACAAAGCTTTTCATTTTCTCAAGAGGCACCGGCGCATTCCGTTCGAGAAGCTGTACACGCACGTTTGCGATTTGGACGGGCTGCATCAGACGCTCTCCAGCATGAACGACGGCGATTACATGAAGGGACTGCTTACGTTTAAGGATCGCGGATAGGCGGCGGGACCTTTATTATTATAAATTCCGGGGCCCCCGCAAAGTACTTGAATCAGCTTCGAAGCAACACTCCACTTTGTGGGGTGAAATAGGGGAGAGATGGGAATTATGGATAACAACCATGCAATGGAAAGTCCGAACGTCATCTGGGTGTTCGGCGATCAGCATCGGGCTCAGGCGCTTGGCGTGAATGGCGATCCGAACGTACTTACACCGAATATCGATAATTTTGCGGCTGCGGGGGTTAATTTCGTCCATGCCGTTTCGGGATTTCCGCTGTGCTGCCCGTATCGCGGCTCGCTGCTCACAAGCGTTTACCCGCACAAGTGTGTTCCCGGGCACGAGCATCAGCTGCCTCCGGAACAGCCGACGATCGCTCACGCGTTCAACGACGCCGGCTACCACACCGCTTATTTCGGCAAATGGCACCTCGACGGCTTCCACGAGCGCACCGGACGCGGTGCACAACATATCATTCCGCCCGAGCGGCGTGGCGGGTTCCAGCAATGGCTCGGCTACGAGAACAACAACAGCCCATGGGACAGCTGGGTGCACGGCGGCGAAGGCGACAACGCCTTCCACTATCGCCTCCCGGGGTATGAAACGGATGAGCTGACCAACCTGTTCATTGAGTACATCCAAGAGCGTGGCGCGAAGAAAAAAGCCGGCAGCGACCAGCCGTTCTTCGCGGTGTTGTCGGTTCAGCCCCCGCATAATCCGTACGTCGCCCCGCCGGAATTTCGCAAGAGCCATAACGCGGCGAACGTCGTACTGCGGCCGAACGTGCCGCATGTCCCGCGAGTAGAAGAGCAAGCGCGCATTGATTTGGCCGGCTACTATGCGATGATCGAAAATTGGGACTGGAATTTCGGACGAATCCAAGAAGCGCTCAAGGAAGCGGATTTGGCGTTCGACACGCACGTGATCTTCTTCGGCGACCACGGCGACTTGCACGGCTCGCACGGGCAATTCAAGAAGATGAGCCCGTTGGAAGAATCGATTCGCATCCCATTCATCATCGGCGGAGAGCGGCCGTTCTATGGAAGGAAGACCGGAACGTCCGAGGCGGTCGTCAACCACGTCGACGTCGCCCCGACAACGCTCGGCTTGTGCGGCATCGCCAAGCCGGATTGGATGGAGGGCACGGACTACTCGTCACATCGGCTTCCCGGAGCCAAATCGGGCGACGAGCCGAGCTCCGCATACCTCCAATCCGTTATCCCGACAGGTCATGGAGACAGCGTGGATAAGCCGTGGCGTGGAGTAGTCACCAAAGACGGCTGGAAATACGTCTGTTTCGAGGGAATCGCCTGGCTGATGTTCAACCTGAACGAAGACCCGTACGAGCAAGTCAATCTGGCGCACAACAGCAAGTACGCGCAGAAGCGGAAGCAGTTGAACACGTTGCTCGGCGAATGGGTCGCCAAGACGGACGATAAGTTTGCTTTGCCCGAGTATTGAGGAGTAGTGCCCCTACTCCAGCAGCCCCAGCTCCTGATAGTCGCGGTTGCCGACGACGCCGTCGACGGGCAGCCCGTGCTTGCGCTCGAACGCCTTCAGCGCGCTCTCCGTCCCACCGTCGAAAATCCCGTGGCAACGCCCCTTATAAAATCCCGCGCTGCGCAGCTGATACTGGATCAGCAGTACGTCTGCGCCGCGGTCCCCCTTGGCCAATCGCCGCGGCATCATATGGGCTTCGCCCAACGGATGCCCGGCGATAATTACTTTGGCGCCGATCGGCACGAGCTCGAAGAGTTCCTCAACATGCCGATTG